>JAUHWK010000363.1 GCA_030424555.1 bacterium
CGGCCCCCTTGGCGAGGGAAACCACGGCGCGGTTTCGTGCGGGTCGCGGTGGGCGGGCAGGGCACGGCGTTCAGGTTGTTCAGGTTCGCCGAAGATGGGTCCTCCCTGGGGGGGTGCCCATGGGGGTAATTCGGACCCCGTTCGATGGGTAGTCAGTCGGCGGAAGAGTTACTGAAATGCAGGCGAGCAACTATGACGACGTGCTCGGCCAGCTGCGCGACGCCGGCCTGGTCATCGATCCACGCGAGGGCCTGCGCATCGGCGGCACGAAGCCGGTGCGCTGCCTTGTGGAAGGACGCGATCGCGAGAAGCGGGGCTGGTACCTGCTACGCGAATGGTCGCCCAGCGTCGACCGGCTTCTGATCGTCGGCTCCTTCGGGATCTGGCAGGGCAACGACAACGGCGCACAGAAGGTCGCGCTGCCAAAGGACGACACCGGCCGCATCACGCCCGAGCAGCGGGCCGCGATGAAGCGGGTGTGGGCCGAGGCGGCCAAGGCCGCCGAGCTGCAGCGCCAGCGCGAGGCCGCGCACGCTGCAGGCCGGGCCGCGAAGGCCTGGACGCGGCTCAACCCAGAGGGCGACTCGCCGTACCTGCGGGCGAAGGGCGTGGGCGGCTACGGCCTCAAGTTCACCGACCACGATTGCGCGGTCCTGCCCCTGGTCGACGCCGGCGGCAAGATCCATGGCCTGCAGTTCCTGCGCACGCCGGCGCAGGCGCGCGAGGGCCGCCGCCCGGTCAAGGAGTTCTGGCCCCCTGGCATCGCCAAGAAGGGGCACTTCCATTTGCTCGGCCACCAGCCGCATTGGATCGTGCTGGTCGCCGAGGGCTACGCGACCGCGGCCAGCTTGCACGCGGCCACGGGCTACCCGGTGGCCTGCGCGTTCGATGCCGGCAACCTGGCGCCGGTGGCCGAGGCGCTGCGCAAGCGCTACAAGCGGGCGAAGATCCTGGTGTGCGCCGACGACGACGCGTTCTCGGACGGCAACCCGGGCGTCACCGCGGCCAGTACCGCGGCGATGGCCGTCGGCGGCGAGTGGGTGCGGCCGATCTTCGCTGATGAGGCGGGGCGCCGTGCGCGGTTCAAGGACGGTGGCCACAAGCTGACCGACTTCAACGACCTGCATGCGCTCGAGGGGCTGGCGACGGTGGGCGCCCAGGTCGCCGCCCGCCTCTCGGAGCTGCGCTGGGAACCGCCCGCCCTGCGCGGGGTTTCTTCCTCGTCACAGGGGGGCGGGGCGGGCCGCTTGCGGCCGATCCAGTACCTCGACGACATGCTGCCTCGCTACGCCCTGGTGTACGCCGGCGGCGGGGCCGTGTTCGACCGGCAGGAACACTGCCTGCTGGCCCTGACCGACATGCGCAACGCCTGCATCCGCGCCGACCTGCACAAGGCGTGGATGGAGCACCCCGAGCGCGACATCGTGCGGCAAGAGGAGATCGGCTTCGATCCCGCCGACACGGATCCGTCGATCACCTGCAACCTCTGGGGCGGGTGGCCGACCGAGCCGAAGGCCGGAAGCTGCGAGCGCCTGCTCGACCTGCTGCAGTACATGTGCAGCGGTGAGCGCAACAGCCGCGAGCTCTACGAGTGGGTGCTGCGCTGGGTGGCATACCCCATCCAACACCCGGGCGCAAAGATGAAGACCACCGTCGTCATCCACGGCGGCCAGGGCGCGGGCAAGAACCTGTTCTTCGAGGTCGTCATGTCGATCTACGGCCGCTACGGCCGGATCCTCGACCAGGATGCGCTGATCGACAAACACAACGACTGGGCCAGCCGTAAGCTCTTCCTCATAGCCGACGAGGTCGTGGCGCAGGCGCATCGCTTCGAGCACAAGAACAAGCTCAAGACGCTGATCACGGGCACGTGGATCCGCATCAACCCCAAGCACATCGCCGCCTACGACGAGGCCAACCACGTCAACCTGGTGTTCCTGTCGAACGAATCGATGCCGGTGGTGCTCGAGGAGGACGACCGGCGCCACTGCGTGATCTGGACGCCACCGAAGAAGGCGAAGGACTACTACGCGGCCGTGCTGGCGGAGATCGAAGCCGGCGGCATCGCCGCACTGCACGACTACCTGCTGCACCTGGACCTCGGGGACTTCCACCCCGGCACCGAGCCGCCGGACACGCTCGCCAAGCGCGACCTGGTCGCGCTCGCGCTGGACAGCCCGGTGGACTTCTTCGACGCCCTCATGGGCGGGGACGTGTCGCCCATGAGGGCGGGGGCGGGCCTGACCCTGGACTGGTTCAAGGCCTACCAGCGCTGGTGCACGCACACCGGCGTCAAGCCGACCTCGCTCAAGCGCTTCGTGGACGTGCTGAAGAAGAAGCGCAACGAGGTCAGCAAGCGCAAGGGCTATCTGTCCAGCGGCGGTATCACAAGCCCGAAGTCGGTGCTGATGTTCGGCGACGCGGCCCCCGAGGGCATGACGGAGTCCACCTGGCTGGCCGATCGCATCATGGCGATGCGCAAGCAGCTCAAGGATTACCTGGGCGGCATGGACGGGGAGGGCGCCCTCGGCGACGACTTCCACGACGGAGATCCCTTCTGATGCGGGTAGGCGCGCCCATCGATCTGCGGGGTCTGCGGGATGCTCTGCGGCATTGTCTGCGGGGTTGCAGCCCCCTCATGCCTGGCGCTCTGCGGCTTTGCGGGGTTGTTGGCGGCCCCACGCGGGCGTGCGCGCCCACACCCGCACCCACGTGCACCCCCGCGCGTGCGCACGTGGACGTATCCCGCAGACCCCGCAAACACCGCAGACAGCCCGCAGGGACGGGCGGCCGAGCATGCGCGATCGCGCAGACGATCCCGCAGACCTCCCCGCAGACCTGCGTGCGCCACGCGCGCGCGGCCTTCCACCCCTCGCTCGCTCGAAAAATGAAGGAAGAGGAAGTCCATGGCTGATGCCGCTGCCCCCGCGACGATGGGCCTGCGCGAGTTCGCCGAGCACCTGGGCTGCAAGCCCGGCTACGTGACCGAGCTCAAGCGCGACGGCCGCCTGGTGCTGACCGAGGACGGCAAGCGGGTGCAGGTGGCCGAGTCCCTGCGGCTGATCGCCGACACCCGGGACCCGAGCAAGCAGGGCGTCCGTGACCGGCATGCGGCGGCGCGTAAGAGCGCGCCGGGTTCCTCCCCTTCGCCCAACCCCCTGGAGGGGGCTCCGGGGCAGGGTCCCGCACTCGAGGATGCGGGCAGCAACGACCCGCACGCGCGCCGGCGCGCGAAGGCGCTGGCGGACAAGGAAGAGGTCCTTTTGCGCAAGGCCTTGCGAGAGGAGCAGGTGGACCTGGGCCAGTTGCTGGTGGCCGAGGACGTCAAGGGCGCGCTGGTCGACGCGGTGACTATCCTGCGCAGCCGCCTGGAGCTGCTGGTGCCCACCCTCGCGCCCCAGATTGCGGCGCTGGACGACGAGGACCGCGTGCGGGTGCTGATGCGCGACGGGATCGAGCAGGTCCTGTCGGAGCTGTCGCGCAAGTTCGCCCAGATCGGGCGGTCCGACGCATGAGCCGCTACGCCTGTGCACGGGCCGAGGTCGCGCGGGCGATCAGCCGCGCGATCGCGCCGCGCAAGCCTGGCCGGGTCAGCGAATGGGCAACGCGCCGCCGGCGCCTGTCGAGCAAGGGCAGTCAGCTGGCGGGCGAGTGGGACAACAGTCGCAACCCGCTGCAGATCGAGATCATGGACTGCTTCAGCGCCCGCAGCCCGGTCCATGACGTGGTGGCCCTGCTTCCGATCCAGTTCGGCAAGTCCGAAATGGAAGCGAACGTGCTGGGCTACAGCATGGAGGAGAACCCGCAGCCGATCATGGTCGTGCTGCCGGGCGAGGTGTCGCTCAACAAGTGGATCGATCAGAAGCTCAACCCGCTGCTGGAGGAGACGCCCGCGCTGCAGCGGATCCTCACCAGCACCAACAGCCGCGAGTCCTCGAACCGACGCGGGTTCAAGGATTTCCAGGGGGGGCAGCTGTACATGGAGCACGCCGGCAACCCGGTGCGCCTGAAGTCCACCGCCGCAGGCCTTCTGATCGTCGACGAGTTCAGCAGCTTCGCCTCCGCGCTTCGCAGCGGCGACGACCCGGACGAGATGCTCAACGGCCGCACGTCCGCCTTCCCGGACACCTACAAGCGGTTCAAGGTAGGCACGCCCGAGATCGGGCTGACGCCGTCGGACGACTGGGTCAGGAGCCAGTCGTAGCCGTCGGCGACCTCCTGCACCGGACCCCCGAGGAGCGGGTGACCGGGGAGATCGGTGACCTGCTCGCCCTCGAAGTAGGTGAGCCGCCCGTCGTCGAGGGTGGCCTTGTACTGCGCTCCGGTCAGCATGTGCCGAACGTAGCGACGGTCCCCGGTGCCCATCGGATCGGGCGGGAGCGCCGTGGTGCGGGGAACTGCCGTACGCTGTGGGCAGGTCATGAGCACCATCACCATCACCAAGCACCACGGGCT
>JAUHWK010000010.1 GCA_030424555.1 bacterium
CGGCACCCACCGGATGCGCATCGGCCTGCTCGGCGCCCGCGAGGACCGCACGATGGCGCTGTCGGCCCAGGCCACCGTCCAGGACGTCGACCGCCAGACCTTCTCGTCGTCCGCCCAGCTCCTCGCCCATCCCGCGCGCCGCACCGTGGGCCTGCGTCCGACCAAGCCCTTCTTCGAGCAGGACGAGGACGTCACCGTCGCGCTGATCGTCACCGACCTCGAGGGCACGGCGGAGGCCGGGGTCCCCGTCGAGGTCGCCCTGGTCCTCACCCGTCCGCGCTGGTCCAAGGGCCAGTGGACCACCGAGGAGATCGGCCGCGAGGCGTGCGCCGTCACCAGCGGCACCGACCCGGTCGAGTGCACGTTCTCGCCCGACCGCGGGGGCTCATGGCAGGTCGAGGCCACCGTCGCCGACGCCGACGGCCGCACCTGGGCCGCCGCAGATCGGGTGTGGGTCGCGGGCGGCGATCCGCTGCCCACGGCCGAAGGGGTCGACGTGCAGCAGGTCGTGCTCACCCCCGACGCCACGTCGTACCAACCCGGCGACACCGCGAAGATCCTGGTCGCCGCACCCTTCGCGCCCGCCGACGCCCGCATCACCTGGCACCGCGCCGGCGTCGTCCACGTCGAGACCGTCCGGCTCGAGACCGCCAGCGCCACGATCGCCGTGCCGATCGCGCCGGGCATGACCCCCGACCTCACCGTCGAGGTCGCGGTCGCCGGCACCCGAGACCGCTCGGACGGCACCTCGGAGCCGGTGTTCGGGCTGGGCCAGACGACCCTGGCGATTCCCCCGACCTTCCGCGCCCTCGACGTCGCCGTCACCCCGGCGGCCGCCGAGGTCGAGCCGGGGGCCCGCACCGCCGTCACCGTGGAGGTCACCCACGACGGCCAGCCCGTGCGCGGAGCCCAGGTCGCGGTCGTGATGGTCGACGAAGCGGTCCTCGCGCTGACGAACCGCACGATCGGCGATCCCCTCGCCACGTTCCATCCCACCCGGGGCATGGGGACCCACGAGACGCGGAGCTGGGGTTGGATCCGTCTGCAAGCCCCCGAGCTGCCCGAGCCCACGCCGGACGAGCCCGAGGCCGACGCGATGATGGAGCTCGCCGGGTCCGCCGCCCCCATGGCGGCCAGCCGCGGCGCCCCGATGCGCAAGTCCGCACGGGCCGAGTCGATGTCCGCGGGGATGCTGGCCGATGCCGCCCCCCCACCCAGCCAGCCCGACGGGCCCCCGATCGCCGTCCGCACGGACTTCCGCGCCGACGCCGTGTGGGTCCCCGCCGCCACCACCGACGCCGGGGGCCGGGTCACCGTGCCCGTCGACCTCCCCGACAGCCTCACCCGCTACCGGCTGACCGCAGTCGCCGTCGACGACGGCAAGCGCTTCGGGATCGGCGGCGCCAGCGTCACCGCCCGCCTGCCGCTCCAGGTCCGGCCGTCCCTCCCCCGCTTCCTCAACGTCGGCGACCAGGCCGAGATGCCGTTCATCGTCCACAATCGGACCGAGACGCCCCTCACCGTGGAGCTGGCCGTGCGCGCCGACAACCTGGTCCTCGCGCGGGGCGACAGGGATGGACGCCGGCTGGTGGTCCCACCCGACGACCGCGTGGAGGTCCGGCTGCCCGGCCGCACCGAGGATGCCGGTGAGCTTGCGCTCCAGGCTGCCGCGTCCTCCGGTCGCCTCGCCGACGCCGCCCTCGCGCGCTTGCCCGTCCTCACCCCGGCCACCCGGGAGGGCTTCGCGGCCTACGGCGAGCTCGCCGGGGCCGACGGCACGCTCGCGGTCCGGCAAGCCATGGCCCTCCCCGACGACGTCTGGCCTCAGTTTGGCGGCTTGGACGTGTCCACCTCCACCACCCGCCTGAGCGCGCTCACCGACGCCGTGATCGCCCTGCACGACTACCCGTTCGGCTGCTCCGAGCAGATCGGCAGCCGGATCCTCACCACCGCCGCCCTGCGCGAGGTCCTCGACGCTTTCGAGGCGGACGGCCTGCCCGACGCCGACGCCCTCGAGGCCGAGGTCGCCCGGGACCTGGAGGAGCTCCTCCGGCGACAGAACCGAGACGGCGGCTGGCCCTGGTGGCAACGCGGGCGCCCCTCCGACGCCTTCCTCACCCTGCACGTCACCCACGCCCTGTGGCGCGCCAAGGACGCCGGGTTCAACGTCCCCGAGGCCGTGCTGTCCAGCGCCCTGGCCCGCGCCGACGAGGTCGAGCGCTTCCTTCCGCCGTCCGCCTCGGAGCGCACCCGCCTGATCATCCGGGCCTACGGCGTGTACGTGCAGGAGCTCGGCGGCCTGACCCCCACCAGCGCCGCCCGCCGCGTCTGGGACCACCCGGCGCGCAAGGACATTCCGCTCAGCGCGCTGGGCTGGATCCTGCCCACGCTGGACCGCGCGCGGGACCCCGCCGTTGCCGAGATCGAGGACCTGCTCCGCGACCGCGTCACCGAGACCGCCCGCACCGCCCAGTTCACCACGGCCTGGGACGAGGCGGACGCCGCGATGATCCTGCACGGCGACCGCCGCACCGACGCCATCTTGCTGGAGGCCTGGCTGCGGGTGTGGCCGGCGGAGGACGGCCTGCCCGGCAAGCTGGTCGAGGGGCTGCTGGGCGGACGCACCAAGGGGCACTGGGGCAGCACGCAGGACAACGCCTGGGTCCTGCTCGCCTTGCAGCAGTACTTCCGGGTCAAAGAGGCGACGGTCCCCGACCTCACCGCCCGCGCGTGGGTCGGCGACGCCCTGGTCGCCAGCCACCGGTTCGCCGGACGCACCACCGAGCAGACCAGCGTCCAGGTCCCCATGGCGTGGCTGCAAGAGGACCACGCCTCCGACGACCTGGTCGTTGCCCGGGAGGGCAAGGGCCGCCTGTACTGGCGCCTGGGGCTTCGCTACGCGCCCAAGGACCTGGCCCTGCCGCCCGCCGAGCACGGCTTCTCCGTCACGCGCACCTACGAGGCGGTCGACGATCCCGAGGACGTCACCCGCGACGCCGACGGCGTCTGGCACGTCAAGGCCGGCGCACGGGTGCGGGTCCAGCTGTGGATGACCGCGCCCGCCCGGCGCTACCACGTCGCGTTGGTCGATCCGCTGCCCGCCGGGTTCGAGCCCCTGGATCCGGCCCTCGTCGGCACCGAGGACGTCCCCCAGGCCCCCGCCGTCCAGGACGTGTGGACCCGCGGCTGGTGGTGGGGACGCTGGTACGAGCACGAGAACCTGCGCGATCACCGCGTCGAGGCGTTCGCGCGCACCGTCTGGCCGGGCGTCCACCGCTACACGTACACCGCCCGCGCGACGACGCCGGGTCGCTACATCGCGATGCCCGCGCGGGCCGAGGAGATGTACAGCCCCGAGACCTTCGGCCGGGCGTCGACCGAGCGCGTGATCGTGGAGTGAGACTCAGCCCCCCGGCGCCGCCGTCGCGAGCACGCGGTCGGTGGGCCGGGGCATCAGCTCCACCGTGCGTCCGTCGACGAGGGCGATCGGGATCGGCGTGCCCGCCGGGTACTGCTTGCACAGCTCCTGGACGGTCCGGGCATCGCGGGCGGGAAAGGCGCCCACCCCGGTGATGACGTCCCCTTCGCGCAGGCCCGCGTCCCAGGCCGCACTCCCCTCGTCCAGGCGCGCCACCCGCGCCCCCGACGACGGCGCCGCCCGATCGGGTCGCACGTCCTCCAAGCGACGGAAGCCCAGCGCCTCCCGCTCGATCCGCAGCAGGTTGGGCAGGCCGAGCCGGCAGCGGGGCGTGCCCTCGGCGAGTCCGATGCAGCTGTACAGGTTGACCGGCCCCGGCACCGCCCCGCCGGCCTCGACCCACATCTCCGCCCGCGCAGGCGGCTCCACCTTCCGACGGGGATCGCCCTGGGCGTAGCCCCCATCCTGCTCCCGCGTGTAGTGCGGCCACACGCGCTCCAGCGCGGCGCGGCGCGGCCACAGGTCCATCGACACCGGCGTACACTGCGGGCGCGTCTCCGGGGCGTAGCAGGCGAGCAGCGTGTCGCCCCAGCCCGGCGCCCGCAGCCGCAGCCACATCGCATCGGTGCCCTCGCTGACGTGCAGCACCTCGAGCTGGGTGCCGGTCCGCCAGGCTTCGAAGAACACCTGCACGCACCGGTCCGTCTCGCGGGAGACGTCCGTGCAGCCCCACAAGGTGTCGCCGCGGCCGGGGAGCCGGTGGACCACCCAGCCGCCTCCCTGGTCATCCACGGTGTACACGTCGAACCCCGCGGTCGGGTCCTCCTGCGCCCACGCCACGGAGCACGGCAGGGCGAACAGGCAATGGACGACGGCGCGGCGGACGGTCAGCATGGGTCTCCGGCGGGGTCGGACGCTCCCGATCGGGCTACCCGTGACACAATCCGCCGTCAACGCGGGCGTCCGGTCGACCGGGTCCAGCACCCCTGCACGGGAACACCCAGAGCCGCCCCCGGTGTTGGATCGACGTCCCGGAGGTGACCATGCGACCCACGTCCCCCACGCACGCCCCCCGCGTCCTGGCGGCGATCGTCGCGGTCCTCCTCCCCTGGCTCATCAGCGCACCCGCCCAGGCAGCGCCCCGGCCTGCCGACCGGTTCTCCCTGTCGTTCGACGCGGGCGCGGCCGCACGCTTCCTCGACAACACCGCCCTGTCCGACCCCACCGGGTTCGGCCTGTCCCTCGGGCTCCGCAGCGAGCTCAACGCGCTGATCCACCTCCGGGGAGACCTGCGGTACCTGGAGGGACGGGTGTTCGACCCGGCCGAGGATCGGTACATCGACGGCAGCGTCGCGTTCCGGACCCCGCGCCTGCTGTTCGTCAGCCTGGACGTGCACGAGTTCTACGCCCGCACCACCAGCCGGCTCGGCGACGGCCTGATGTACATCAACACCGGGGTTGGCCTGGGCGGCAACATCCTCGGAAGCTCGCTCACCGCCGGGATCGGCCTGTCCTACCTGCAGGCGCCCGACACCACCGGCACCGCCCGCCAGTCCGCGCTCGGCATGTACCTGGGACTGGAGTGGCTGCTGCGCATCAAGATCGTCCACGTGGACCTGCGCGCCGCCGCATTCGCCGCCCTCGACCAGGCCACGCCCTACTTCGGACTCCTCTCCGACGGCACGGTCACGGTCCGCCTGCCGATGGGCCGCAAGGGGTTCATCGGGCCGCGGTTCGACGTCGCCTACCGCAACCTGGGCCTCGTCCCCGACACCGCACTGCTGTTCGGCCAGCGCCACGAGATGAGCGCCCACCTCGGCCTCGCGATCGGGCTGCGCCTGCCCAAGAAGCCGTTCAAGAAAGCCTACCGGGACGATCCGGTCGAGGACACCGCCCCGCCGCCGGCGCCTTCCCAGGACGTTGCACCCGACGCGCCCCCCGACGACGCGCGATAGGACCGACCTCCCCGAGGAGGGTCCGATGCCGTACGAGGTCTACAAGATCCTGCACATCCTGGCGATCGCCGCCATGTTTGCAGCACTGGGCGCCAGCGTCATCAACCCCGAGCAAGACCGCAAGCTCGTCGCGATCACCCACGGCACCGCCTTGGTCATCGTGCTGGTGAGCGGGTTCGGGATGCTCGCCAAGATCGGGATCCACGGCTTCCCCGGGTGGATCATCGGCAAGCTGGTCCTGTGGCTGCTGTTCGGCGGGCTGCTCGCCGTCGCGCGCAAGGCCCCGGGCGCGAAGCTGGCCGTGTGGACCTCGCTGCCTCTGCTCGCGGGCGTGGCCGCGTGGCTCGCGGTGGCCAAGCCCTTCTGACCCTCTGGGTCGACAAGGCGCCGACGGCTGGGGACCCGTCCCCCGCGCGCGGCGCGGAGGCTCCCGGCCGCTACCCCACCGGACCGGGCCAGCCCCGGCGGACGTCCACCACCCGGACCCGACGCAGCCCGGCGAGGTCCTTCGCGCCCGTGCAGAACGCGAGGGTCTTCAGCGTCTGGATCAGCGTGCGCATCGCGCGCACCGTGGCGTCCACGCCGCCGGCCGTGGCGGCTTCGAGGAACGGCTTGGCCAAGGCGACCGCGTCCGCCCCCATCGCCAGCGAGACCGCCAGGTCCATCCCCGTGCGCAGGCCGCCGCTGGCGATCACCAACCGATCGGGAAAGCCCGCGCGCGCGATCCGCAGGGAGTCCGGGGTGGGCACGCCAAACCCTCCCAGGGCCCGCCCCACCTCGGCGCGAAGGTCGCCTCCGGCCGCCCGGTGGCTCTCGACCGCCGCCCAGCTCGTGCCCCCGGTGCCCGCGACCTCGACCCCGGCGATCGGCAGCGGCGCGAGCTTGTCGACGAGCACCGCACTCATGCCTGCGCCGACCTCCTTGACCAGCACGGGCACGCCGACCTGCGGCACGACCTCGGCGATGCGGCCCGCCAGCCCGCGGAAGTCGGTGTCGCCCTCGGGCTGGATCGCCTCCTGCAGCGGGTTGAGGTGCAGGTTGAGCGCGTCCGCGCCCACCGCCTCGACCGCATGGCGCAGCTCCGCGGCCCCCATCCCCATGTTGAGCTGAACCGCCCCCACGTTGCCGATCAACAGTGGCAGATCGGGCGCCGCCTCCCGCACGGCAAAGCTCGCGGTGGCCTCCGGACGCACCAGCATCGCGCGCTGGCTTCCGAGCGCCATCCCGAGCCCCACCTGTGCCGCGGCCCGCGCCAGGATGTGGTTGATCTCCCGGGTGCGGTCGGTGCCGCCTGTCATCGCGCCGATCAAGATCGGGGCAGACAGCCGCTTGCCCAGCACCGTACACGACAGGTCGACCTCGTCGAGCGAGACGTCGGGCATCCCGTCGTACTCGAGCGTGTACCGGCCGAACGCCAACGCGGGCGCCGGCGCGTCCACGTCCTCGTCCAACACGATGTCGATGTGGTGGTCCTTGCGGGCCGTGACCAGATCGTCCGCCACCGGTACCTCCGTCCCCCGCGCCTATCGCGGCGCCGTCGCCGACGGCCTCAGGCCTCTGGGGTGGCGAAGGCTGCCGGCACCGACAGCGGCCCGAGCTTGGCGAACGGCAGGTCCTCGCTGTGGGGAAGCAACGCGTCGCGCCGGGTGAGGACGTCCACGCCCGACCGCGTGACCATCATCGTGTGCTCGAACTGGGCCGACAGCGAGCGGTCGCGGGTGACGGCGGTCCAGTCGTCGTCCAGGACGTCGCACTGCCACGCGCCCAGGTTGACCATCGGCTCGATCGTGAAGATCATCCCGCGCTTGAGCCGAGGCCCATGCCCAGGACGCCCAAAGTGCGGGATGCTCGGCTCGGTGTGGAAGGTGCGGCCGATGCCGTGGCCCGTGAAGTCCCGGACCACGCTGCAGCCCTTGCTCTCCACGAACTGCTGGATGGCGAACCCGATGTCGCCCACGGTGTTGCCAGGCTGCACCTGCGCGATCCCGATCTCCAGCGCCTGACGCGCCACCTCGGTGACGTGGATCGCCATGGGGTCGGGCTCGCCCACGTAGAACGTGGCGCTGGTGTCGCCGAAGTAGCCGTGCTCGCTGGGCAGGGTGCAGGTGACGTCGACGTTGATGATGTCGCCGTCGAGCAGGGCCCGGTCCTCGGGAATGCCGTGGCAGACGACCTCGTTGATCGACGTACACACGCTCTTGGGGAAGCCCCGGTAGTTGAGCGGCGACGGATACGCGCCGTGGTCGCGGATGAAGGTGTCCACGAGGCGGTCGATCTCGTTGGTGGTGATCCCCGGGCGGATGTGCTCCGCGATCATCTGCAGCGTCTGGGCCGCCAGCTGGCAGGACGCCCGCATGCCGGGGATCTCTCGTCGACTCAACATCTCGTAGCGTGGCATGCAGCACCTTCCGTCACGCGGAACCCGCGACGTATGCCGCACCGCCACGCCACGCGAGTCCGTGCCGCGCTCCGTGCGGGGGCCCGACCGATGTCCGGCCCCCGGGTCACACGCCGGGGCGGCTACCCCGCCCGATCAGAGCGAGGTGAGGTAGGCGACGAGGTCGACCTTGTCCTGCTCAGACAGGGTGCGCGTGCTCCCCATGCCGATCGCATCGGCCATGTCGACCAAGTCCCGCAGCGAGGCGGCCGCCCCGTCGTGCAGGTACGGACCGGTCGCGCCCACACCGCGCAAGGTGGGGGTGTTGACCGCCGTCAGGCCATGCATGGCGTAGGACCGGTTGTCGGTGAGCGCGGGGCCGTTGTGGCACGTGCTGCACGCCGTGTCGGCGCGCTGGAACACGACCCGCCCGCGGGCGACCGATTCCGCGTCCGGCGACGCGGTGCGCGCGGCCGGGGTGCTGTCGACGTAGGCCTGGATCGCCGAGACCTGCGCCTCGGAGATCGCGTTGCCGCCCATCCGACCCTGGCTGGTGAGCCGCGCCTCCGTGGCGACGGAGTCGACGTCGTTGGTCCACGTGACCGGGGCGGTCTCGCTGACCACACCCGCGAGGGACGAGGTCTGGCGCGGACCGAGGTCGAACTGCCAGGTGAGGCCATCGTTGCGGCCGTCGAAGTGGCAGGTGGCACAGGACACGCCTGCCCCGGCGGTGGTCATGCTCGGGTGGGACGCGCTGTAGAACAACCGACGGCCCTCCAACACCTGCGGCGGCAACACGCTGGGCCCCAGGTAGACCTGCACGGGCTCGGCCCAGGTGGCGAGCGACGAGGGCGCGCCGTTCACGATCACGCCCTGCAGGGCGGCGTCGACGGTGTCGCGGTCCACCCGATGCAGCGTGCGCTCCAGGAAGGAGTAGGTCCACGCCTCGGCCGTCCCGCGGAACGCGACCCCGGTGGCCCCGGGCGCGGTGCGGACGAACACGGTGGGCACCGTGATCGTGGCGCCATCCCCAAAGAACGGGTCGTCGTTGTCCAGAGAACCCGCGAAGGGCTGACCGGCCTGGACCGGCTCGGCGGGCAGGATCGCGACCATGTCCGCGCCCTCGATCGAGGCGTACAGCGACCGCCCCTCGGGCCCGAACCGCACCTCGGCCAGGTAGCCACGCGCCGGATCGGTGCGGAAGCCCCCGAACCCGAAGTCACAGTCGAAGCACCCACCGGTGTCGGCGACCATCTCCCGGGTGCTGCCCATCCCGCCGCCACCATCGGCCGGGCCAAAGCCGGCCAGCTGGTCGAGGACCTCCGACGACGACGCGCCCCCCATCGCCAGGGTGGCCGAAGCACGGCCCGCGACGAGCAGCGCCTGGGCCGACGCGGGCTTGGGCATGCCGACCGCGTCGAGATCCATCGTGGCGATCGCCGGGTTGAACCGCGTGAGTCCGCCCTCGGGGTTGCCGTCGGCGTAGCCGCCGCCCCCCTCCGGTCGGGTGCCGTCGTCGGGGACGTCGTCGCCGTCGACCGGCGAGGTGTGCTCGACGTACAGCAAGGGCACGCCGAGGCGGCCGCCCTCGGGATCGATCGCCACGGCACCCGTCACACGCGGGGTGGTGGGGAAGATCTCCCCGGTGTTGGCGTCGCCGCGCTCCACCGCAGGCGGGTTGATCGGCTGCGCCGCGGGCTCCTGGTCGCGTAGATCCAGCACGTACGCGCCAGCGCCCACGGTGCCGACGTACAGCGCGGCGCCGCTCGGGTGGGCCGTGACCCACCGCGGGCCGCCCGGGACCGCGAACTTGCGCACGACCGTCCAGGTCGCGACGTCGATCTCCGCGACGTGGCCGCTGCCCTGCGCCGCGACGTACACCTCGCCTCCGCCCTTGGCGACGGCGATGCCCCACGGCTCCACCCCGACATCGACCCGGGCGACATCCTCACAGCCATCGGCCGTCATCCGGAGCGCGACCACCGAGTCGTCGCCGACCAAGGACACGATCAACACGTCGCCGATCTGGGCGATCCGCGCGGGCTCGACGCCCACCGGGCACGCGGTGATCGCTCCGGACGTGAGCGCGATCCGCAGCACCTCGCCGTTGTCGCGGTCTGCGACGAACGCCACATCCCCGTCGACGACGAGCGCGCCGGACTGGGCGACCAGCTCGGCATCCTCGGTGCCACACCCCGTCACCACCATCCCGAGTGCCGCAACGGCGACACCCTTCCATCGATCCACCATGAGACCCTCCCAAAACGCCCGGACCCACGCGTACCTTCGCGCGCGCGACCGTCGATCGCAAGCAAAATCCTGCCGATTCACGGAACGGTGCCGCGATCTCAGGATCGCACCCTTCCAACGTCGATCACGGAAAGATGCCCGCCACCAGCGCGCCGCCCCCGGATCCGAGCAGCCACGGTGCGGCGGTCAGCTGGACCTTCTTGCGGGGCAGGCGCCGCAAGCGCTCTCGATCCTCCGGCGCCAGGTGCCGCACGGTCGCGACGTTCTGCCCGAACTGCACCCACACGAACGCGTACCCGACCGACGCCACCGCGATCACCGCGACCGTCCCCACCGGCGGCGCGAACGCCAAGGGGGTCGCGGAGACCGCCCCGAGCAGGAGGCCGGTGCCGACCCACCCCATCGCCAGCGGCGCCGTGGGATCGATCCGTCGCAGGCCGTGCGCCTCCATCATCACGCCCGTGACGAACAGCGGAAGGTGGGTGCCGCCGATCCCCAGCCCGCCGAACTGCAGCGCGTCCGCGGCCGTCAGTCGTCGGAGGTAGCGACGGTCGTAGGCCGCCTTGTCGTACCAGGGAATGCTGCTGTTGTACTGGCGCAGGGGCACGCCGATCCCCGCCATCACCCCCCCGACCGCGGGGGCGACGAACGACGCGTACGACACGATCCGGCCGGATCGCGCCAGCTGGAAGCCGTCGCCGGGGGCTGCCGACGCGGGCGCCCCCCACAAGGCCGCCGCGACGACCCCACACCACACACGCTTGATCACGTCGAGCCCTCCGGCCCGTGCCCAGCCCCACCGTCGCCCGCGGTACCCGACGGTGGCAAGAGGATTCGGGGAACGTGGGCCGCGATGCGCGTGACCAGCTCGTAGTGGATGGTGCCCGCACGCGTCGCCAGCGCGTCCGCCGAGATCGCCTCCGCCCCATCCCGACCCACCAGCGTGGCGACGTCGCCAGGACCCACCGCCGGGGCATCGGTCACGTCGACGACCAGGTGGTTCATCATCACCCGACCCACCACCGGGCACCGCGCGCCGGCCACCAGCACGTGGCCCTGGTTGCTCAGCGCCCGCGGGTAGCCGTCGAAGTACCCCACCGGCAGGACCGCGAGCTGGGTGGGGCGCGCCGCGACCCAGGTGCAGCCGTACCCGACCGGCGTGCCCACCGGCACCGACTTCACCGCCTGGATCGGGACCCGCCACGCCAGCGCCGGACGCAGCGACGGCACGGTGCCGTGGACCAGGCGCACCCCGATCCGCGTCTCCCGACTCGGCCACAACCCGTACAACGAGATCCCGGCCCGCACGACGTCGCCATGGGACGGGGCCAGCACCATCGCCGCAGCGCTCGCCGCCGTGTGCCGCACGAGCGTCGCGGGGCGTCCGGCCGCCGAGAGCAGCGCCCGCAGCACCCGCTCCCCCTCCAGGAACCGCTCCAGCTGCTGACGCGCCCACGCCTGCTCCGTCACGTCCTCGACGTTGGCGAAGTGCATCATCACGCCGTCGACGCGCACGGCACCGCCCACCCCGTCCAGCCACGCAAGACCCGCTTCGAGGTCTTCGGGCAAGAAGCCCTCCCGCGACAGCCCGGTGTCCAGGTGGACGTGGACCCCCACCGTGACACCCGCGGCCTGCGCGGCCCGCGCGTGCGCGGCAAAGCCGGCGTCGGCCACCACCACCGCGACGTCCTCGCGCGCGCACGTGACCACCTCGTCGGGCGACAGCACCCCGATCACGAGGATCGGACGGGGGGCAACATCGTGCGCCCGCTCCCACGCGCGGATCCACAGCGCGTCCTGCGCCGTCACCACGTGGATCACGTCCAACAAGGGATGCAGCACCGGCAGGCACACCCGGAGGCCATGGCCGTAGGCGTCGCCCTTGATCACCCCACCCAGCCGGCATCCCGGCAGCAGCATCCCCCGAAGGACGGATGTGTTGTGGGCGAAGGCGTCGCCGTCGATCTCGACCCAGCTCGCCACCGCTGCCGTCCCGACCTCCGCCATCGACCCGCCTCCACACGAGGGAACGCCCGCGCTCCCTTGCCTGTTCGACCGCTCCCCGTCCAACCCCGCTGGATCCTCCGGTCGACACAGTTCCATGACAGCTCCGCGCTTTGCATGGGCCGCCGGTGGATCTAGGATGGGATGACGCACCCTCAGGAGGGGCCATGTCTGTTCCGACGCTTGCCTCCGCTCTCCGTCCCGCGCTGGGCCTCGCGCTCGTGTTCGCGTTCGGCTGTCGCACCGATCTCGTCGCCGACGATCGCTCCCCCCCGGGCAGCGGCGACGACGACTCCAGCGTCGACGACTCCGCGCCGCTCGACTCCGCCCTGGACACCCAGGACTCCGGTGGGGTCGACAACTCCGGCGGCAACGGCAACTCCGGCGGCAACTCCGGAAACTCCGGCGGCAACGGCAACTCCGGCGGGAACTCCGGAAACTCCGGCGGAAACGGGGGCACCGGCGGGCCCGGCGGCGGCACCGGCATCCCCGGTGGCACCGGCATCCCTGGCGGCACCGGCATCCCCGGTGGCACCGGCGGCTTCCCCGGCGGAACCGGCGGCTTCCCTGGCGGAACCGGCGGCTTCCCTGGCGGAACCGGCGGCTTCCCTGGCGGAACCGGCGGCTTCCCGGGTGGCACCGGCGCAGGCGGCACCGGAGGCGGGAGCACCAGCGGTGGGCCCGGCGGCGGCGGCCCTGGCGGCGGCCCTACCCGTCCTCCGCCCGCCCCGACCCCGTTCGGTCTGTCGTCCGACCGGATCCGCGTGTCGCCCTACCGCCACGGCGTGTTCCAGTTCCCCTGATCCGCGGCGTCTCTCGGGACGGCCTTGGCCCCTGGGCTGGCCGTCCCCTCCACAGGCGACCCCGGCCGGGAAAGCGTTAGCAAGGCACCCCGCGGCGTCGGCCGTGCTTGATCCCGTGGCCCGCCCTTGCAGTTCGCGACCTTCGAGTTCCTCTGGTTCTTCCTCGGCGTCCTGACGGTCGCGTGGTTGCTGCGCCCCCACGTCACCGGGCGCAAGGTGTTCCTGCTCGCCGCCAGCTACGCGTTCTACGCGGGCTGGGACATGCGCCTGGCGTTGCTGCTCGGCGGCAAGACGCTGGTGGACTGGTGGCTCGGGGAGCGCATCGCGGACGCCCCCACGCCCGCCACCCGCGGCCGCTGGCTCGCCCTGAGCATGGTCAGCAACCTCGCGGTGCTCGGCTGGTACAAGTACTACGGGTTCTTCCGGGACAACGTCGAGGCGTTCGCCAACCTCCTCGGCACGTCCTCCAGCCTGCCCGTGCTGGAGGTGATCCTCCCGATCGGCATCTCGTACGTCACCTTCCAGAGCATGGCGTACACGATCGACCTGTACCGGGGCTACGGCGTCAAGGCGGCGTCGCTCCTGGACTTCGCGCTGTTCATGGCGTTCTTTCCGCAGGTCCTGATCGGGCCGATCTGCCGCAGCCGCGACCTCCTCCCGCAGCTGGAGGCACCCGCCCCCAAGGGCGTGCCGGACCTGTCCGAGGCCGTCGGGCGCATCGCCAGCGGGTTGTTCAAGAAGGTGGTGTTGGCGAGCTGGCTCAACACCCACCTCACCGAGGGCGCCTTCAACGCCCCCGAGGGGTACTCCAGCCTGGAGCTGCTGTTCGCCGCCTACGCGTACAGCATCGAGATCTACTGCGACTTCTCCGGCTACACCGACCTGGCGATCGGGATCGGCCTGCTGCTCGGCGTCCGCCTGCCCGACAACTTCGACCAGCCCTACCGCGCGACCTCCATCTCCGAGTTCTGGCGCCGCTGGCACATGACCTTCAGCAACTGGCTGCGCGACTACGTGTTCCTGCCCTGCGGGGGCAGCCGCGTCGGCTACGTCGGCACCTACCGCAACCTGATGATCGTGATGCTCGTGACCGGCATCTGGCACGGGGCGGCGTGGAAGTACGTGATCTGGGGCGCCGTCCACGGCGTCGCGCTGATCGCGTACAAGATGGTGCAGGACTGGCGCAAGGCCCACGGGATCAACCCCAAGACCCTCACGTTCTCGCCCGGCTACCGCCTCCTCGGGTGGTTCTACACGTTCCACCTGGTGGTGCTCGCCCGCATCTTCTTCCGAAGCACCGACCTCGAGGTCGGCCTGACCTACTACGGCAAGCTGCTCGAAGGCTCCGTCGCGGGCCAGGGCGTCGAGTGGCTGCTGTTCCCGATCATGGCGCTCGGCCTGTCGCTCCACTTCGTCGGCGGCCCCCTCCGCAGAGCATTCGAGCGCCTGCACGAGTCCGCCCACCCCCTGATGAAGCCCGCGATCTGGCTGGCCGTCGCCTACGGTGTGCTGGTCCTGCAGCCAGCCGACGTCGCGCCGTACATCTACTTTGCGTTCTGAGCGAGCGGACGAAAGACGGGTAAACGCCTACAATCACGATGTCCCGTGCGCGATTTGTGCGCCCTGGCGGGCCTCGGGGCGCACACACCGGGCTCCCGCACCCTGGTGGTTCCGCAGATTCCGGGTCGTTGCCAGCTCGAGGCCGGCGGGACCCCTCGCGGCAACCCCGACGGGCCGGTCCACCGCCAGGGCGTGGGGAGTGGACGCGCCGTGGCGGCACAGTGGACGTTGGGCCGTGGCGACTCGCCGTTCATTGCGTCCCACGCACCGCCAGCACACGGCTCACGGAGGCTCAGTCCGCGGGGCACTGGAACAGAGAACCGACGCCGTCAGGACACTCACCCACCCCGTCAAACGCCCAGAAGCAACCTCCCTCGTCAGACACGCACCGCCCGTTGTCGAAGCCCGTGGCAGGGGCATCACGGCACACCTGACCCGATCCGACCACGTGGCAAGAGGTCAGCACGAGGTCTCCGCAGCCACCGTCTGAGTCGACGACCCTTGCAGAGGCAACCCCGCACGCAGGGTCCGCTCGACACGCATCCACCGTCACCATGCTGGCGCACCGCACCTCGTCCTTCGTGAGGCTGTCGCACGGTGTCCGTGGCTCGCCGTCACATCCTGGCGTCCAATCCGGTCCGCCGACACAGCCACCCACGATGGTCATGCACGAACCCGTCGACACCAACGTGGCGTTGCTCCCGGCCTCGACTTCGCACCGCGTCGGACCGTAGCATCCACGGTAGGACTCTTCGGGAACGCAGTAGGCGTTCGTCCAGAACGTGCGCGTGTACGCGGCGTGGCACTCAGGGCGCTCCAGGCAGCGGGACGCGTCCAGCGCGCCGCAAGGGTCTCCCGCAGCAGGGTCCGTCTCCTGGACGTCCGTAGGGTCGTGCGCGTCCGTGCCCCCCGCGGTGCACGCCATCAGGACGACTCCCCACCACGCGCGTGAGGCACTTCGAACCAGGGCCGTTCCCGTCCTCATGCTCCCCATCCCTCTGGTCGCGTCCTCGCCTCAACGCCTTCGGTCCCTCTACCATCTGGCGTCGCGGCCCCTCACACGCACGTCGCGTGTCTCGAAGCGCACAGGACCACACCCGAAGCGCAGGCCGTCCGGGACGTCGAGGACGCGCTCTGGACCCGGGCGGCCAGGGGACGTATTGACCGGAAGGGCTCCGCCACAACTTGGGCGCACGCCACGTCCCACGATCCGCCTCGGCACGTGGGTCGACCGGGAGCCGTCGCGTCGCTTGGCGTTCTGACAGGTCCTCCTCGGCCGCTTCCTTCCCGCAGGATTCGATGACCCCGACCCGCCCCTTCGTCGACATTGCGCCGCTGGGCGGGAGCCCGATCCGGCTGCATCCGGGCGACGTGATCGGCCGCACGCCGGGTGCCGCCTGGTGCCTCGACGACCCGCGCGTCTCCGAGCTGCACGCCTACGTCAGCCTCCGCGGCGGGCGGTTGATGCTGCTCGGCCTCCGGGGACGGCTGATGGTCGACGGGTCGTTGGTCGCGGAGACCCCGCTGCGGGCAGGCCAGGAGATCCAGCTCGCGCCCAGCCTCGCGGTGCAGGTCCGCGCGGTGCGGGTGCCTTCCCAGGTGCTCGCGGTCGTCTTGCCCGGCCAGCCCTCCCAAGTGCTCACCCAGACCTGTGCGGTCACGGGCGACCACGGCGCCACCCTCGTCCCCGGCTTCCATCCCCAGGCCCCGCTGCAGTTCTGGAGCCAGGGCACCACCTGGCGCGTCCGAGACCCCGACGGATCCGTCCATGAGGCGGCGGAAGGCCAGGCCTGGTCGCTCCAGGGCGGGTCGGTGCGGATCGTGTCCCTCGCCACCCACCAGGCCAGCGCCACCACGACCCGCGACGGCCTGGGGGCCCCGCTGCACATCCAGGCGTCGTTCGACACCGTCCACATCACCCGCCAGGACGGCGTCTCCGCGATGTTGGTCGGGCGTGGCGCCCAGGTGGTCTCCGAGCTGATCGCCCTCGGTGGCACCGCGCCATGGGACGTCCTCGCCGGCGAGATCTGGGGCCGGGAAGAGCCCGCAGCCCGCCTCCGTCCGCGGTTCGACGTCACCGTCCAGCGCCTCCGCAAGAAGCTGTCCGACGCCGGGCTGTCGTCGGACCTGGTCTGTCCCACCGGGGCGGGTCAGCTCACCCTGCGCCTGCGGCCCCACGACGTGGTGGAGTCCGACGGGTGAGCGACGAGGACCCGATCGACTGGGGGGACCTGCGCAGCATCGCCCCGCAGCTGCCCCCCTCCACCGAGGCGCGCCGGGGCGAAGGGTCGCGCTGGGAGGTCCGGGCGACGGTGGCCTGGGGAGGGATGGGGCGGGTGGATCTGGTCCACGACGGCTGGCTGGACCGAGACGTCGCCCGCAAGCGCCTGCAGGAAGGGCGGACGGACGAGCGCCTGTGGCGGGAGGCCCGGATCACAGCGCGGCTGGAGCACCCCAACATCATCCCGGTGTACGACGCCGGCGTCGCGTCCGATGGACACGCCTGGTACGCCATGCGGCTGGTGGGCGGACGATCCCTCGCGGACCACGTGGCGCAACCCCACGACCGGCTGGCCCTGGTGCGCGCCCTGTGGATCGCCTCCCAGGCGGTCGCCTACGCACACGAGCAGGGGATCGCCCACCGCGACCTGTCGCTCGACAACGTCCTCCTCGGCCGGTTCAGCGAGGTGCAGGTGGTCGACTGGGGCATCGCCGCGCCCCTCGGTGCGGAGGGACGTCCCGAGGGCACGCCCGGCAGCTCCGATCCCGAGCAGCTCCGGGGAGCACCCGTGTCCGCACGCCACGACGTGTACGCGCTGGGCCGAGCGCTGCACCACCTGCTCCACGGTCGACGCTGCGCGCCGGACACCCCGTGGCCCGATGACGCCCCGCTCGAGCTCCGCGCGGTGGTCGCCCACGCGACCGCTCCGGATGGGTACGACGGCGTGGCAGCGCTCTCGGCCGATCTGGAGGCGTGGCTCTCGGGCGGGCGGGTCGGCGCCCACGACTACTCGCCCACCGAGCTGCTCCGCCGCACCGTCCACGCCTGGCGAACGCCCCTGCTCGTCCTCGGGTCCGCGCTCACGGTGACCCTCGGCGTGGGGGCCTGGGCGCTCCAGTCCACCCGAGCCGCGCGCGACGCCGCCCTCGCCGCCACCCACGAGGCGCAGACCCGCCTTGCCCAGCTGGAGGGACGCCGCGCCCTCGACGCCTTTGCCGTCGGCGACCTCGTCGACGCAGGCGACGCCGCCCAGGCCGTCCTCGCGATCCACCCGGACGATCCTTCAGCCCGGGGCCTGTCCACCGCCGCGGGCGCCCGCGCGTGGACCGCCGTCGAGACCACCGACGCGCCCTGTGGCCGCCCCCGTCTCCTCGCCGACGGGACCGCCGTGTGCGGGCACGGCCACGAGGCCACGGTCCACCGTTGGGGAGAGGCCGTCCCCCTCGCGACCCTCAGGGCTTCGACCCCCATCCGGGACGTGATGCGCAGCGGCGACGGGTGGTGGATCTCCTCGGCGGCCGACGAAGGCGTCGGGGCCCACCACGTGCGTGTCGATCGGCACGGGGTCGTCCAGGAAGTGCTGCGGCTGCCCGCCCTCGACCTGTGGGCGTCGGGCCAGGCCGTCCTGGTCCCCCACGACACCGAAGGCCTGCACCGCGACCCCCTCCTCGGCGTCGACCAAGCGACCCCGTGTCCCGAGGGGATCGCCCGGCTGGCCGGGGCGGTGCGGGCCGGCGTTGGCGCAGCGTGGAACTGCGGGGCCGAGGTCGCATGGCGGCTTGGGGGACGGGAGGGCGTGCTGTCCACCGAGGGGCGAGACGCCTTCGCGCTCGACGTCGTCCCCGAGGGCGTGCTGGTGGCGTGGCTCGGGCAGGGGCTGAGCTTGTTTCGCGACGGCGTGGAGGTCTGGAACGTGCCCCACGGGGGCGACGGGGTGTTCAAGGTCGACGCGTCCGGCGACCGGGTGGTGGTCCAGCCCCAGGCCGGCGCCCCCGCGATCCACGCCCTCCACGACGGCGCCCTGCTCGCCAGCTTGCCGTCCTCCACCACCACCGTGGACCTCGACGACCACGGCGTGACTTGGGTGGACGATCGGGGCTGGCACCGCGCGCGGTGGGCAGCGCCCGCGTGGCCCGTCGTGATCCCCGTCCCCGCTGGGGTGAGCCGGGTGGGGTGGCTCGACGCCGACACCTTGGCGATCGCCCACGCCGAGGGCCACGTGGTCGCCACGACCGACCGCCGCGTGAACGTGGTCGACCCGCCCTGCGGGGTCCGTCAGACGGTGTTCCCCCAGCCCGACGGCCGGGTGATTCGCGCCTGCGCAGACCACACGGCGGGCCTGGTGGAGATGGGGCGCCTCGGCGAAGATCCGCGCATCCTCCGCCCCGAGGGCGCCCGCGACGTGCTCCCGTGGGGCGAGGACCGTCTGATCGTCACCTGGGGACAACCCCTGCGCCTGACGCCCGACGGCCAGCTCCACCCCGTGTCCAAGCCCGCCCCCGCCAGCGCCGACGCCACCGACGACGGCCTGTGGGTGCTGGACGGACGCGGCACCCTGCACCGCTGGCGCACCCAGGGGCCGGACACCGAGATCGGCCACGACCCCTCCTGGGGACGGGTTCGGGATCTCCTCGGATCCCCTGTGATCACCACACTCCACAGCGTGGTCCGCGTGGACCCCGACACCGGCGAGGCCGTCTGGACCTGGACCACCGACCGCAAGCTGATGGGCCACGACACGTCCCCCGACGGCCGCTGGATCGCAGTCGGGACGCTGGACGGCACGGTCGTCCTGCTCGACGCCGCGGCCGGAACCCTACGCGCCGCCCTGCCGGGCCACACCCTGCGCACGCCCCGGGTCGCGTTCGATCCGTCGGGGCGCTGGCTGGCGACGGGAAGCTGGGACGGCACAGTCCGGATGTGGGACCTGCACGCCCTTCCGTGATCCGGTCCTACGGCACCGCGTCGAGTGCGGCGTCGTCGATCAGGATCTCGCATTCCGAGCCGGAGAAGGTGAACTCCGCCGTGAGCGCGCCTGGGTTCGACACCGTGCTCGTGGCCTGACCCGTGACCTCGGTGAAGTCCGAGGCCGACGCCGACAGGTTGAGGAATGCTTCGCCGATCACGGTCGTGCCGTCCTTGAGCGCGAGCCGCACGCTGCACCCTCCCACGCCGATGCTCTCGACTCTCACGTCGAACCGCGGCGCGAGGCGCTCCCCGACCACGGCCCCCGTCACGCCGACGGTCCCCACCGAGTCGGTCGGCGACGCGCCCGTGACCTGCCACCCCACGGTCGCCACCATGTTGCCGGTCAGCTGGGTCGGACCCCAATCGATCGTCGTGTCCGCACCGGGCGTCAGCACCCAGGAAGCGATCGTGTTGCCCGGGGAGTTGAAGGTCTCAAAGTCGCCGTTGGTGATGACGGCCGCCGTCGACAGACTGCTTTCCCCATCGGTGTCGGAGTCGAGGTCCGTGTCGGTCCCCTCCGAGGTGTCCGTCCCGCCCTCGGAGGTGTCGGCGGTGTCCGAGCCCCCGGAGGTGTCGGACGACGCATCCGTGTCCGACGCGTCGGTCTCGCCCCCATCGCCTCCCGCACCGTCACACGCCGCCAGGGCCAGCAGGGTCATCCAGGTTCGCATCACGTCCCCTCCACCGTCCAGGAGTTTGCCGTCGCGCGGCTGTAGAACTCGACCTCGTGCAGATCGAACCCGACGTCCACGTCGTCGAGGTCGAACCGAACACAGTCGATGGTGGCGCTGTCGCTGACCGACAGGTCCGCCCGCATCCGGATCCCCCCGACCGCATCCGCGGCACCCGACGCCCCGGTGTGGGTCGCGGTCTGCACCGCGGCGGTCGGCGCCAGGGCCGTGGGATCGGGCTCGACCATCTCGCTTCGGACGTTGATCGACGCCGAGGTCTGGGTGCCGTTGGTGGCGTCGAACACAACCGCCGGATCGAACCGCACCAACACGCTGACCGTCTCCCCGTCCGCCGGGTCGTCGTCCAGCCCCCCGGTCACCACGGCCGCCAGCGACCAGAAGTACTCGTTGCCGGAGATCGGCGTGTTGGTCGACAGAAGGCCGGTCGTATCGACGTCCAGCACGACGACGTGATCCCCCGCCGCGGCCAGCGTGCAGTCGCCAAACGCCACCGCGTCCGAGTCCCCCCCCCCATCCGAGTCGGAGTCCCCACCGCCGGTGTCCCCCGACCCCGTGTCGGAGTCCCCACCCCCACCTGCGGTGTCACCGCTCCCGGAGTCCGTGTCGTCCGAGTCCGACGTGCCGCCATCCTTCGAGGACGGCGCACAACCCAGGGCGAACACGACGAGCGCCACGGCATTCCAGCCACGCATGGAGACTCCGGTCAGGCAACACCGGCCCGATACGCCCGTCTCGACGCGCTGTGACCGCACACCGATCGAACACGGGGGCACTCCCGAGGCGCGCGCCCCCAAACACCCCCAGGGTAGACACCTACGACCGGTCCTCGAAGTGCAGGAAGTCCAACAGGAACGCGGCGCCGACCATCACGGTCCGGCCCGCTTCGTCCATGGCCGGGTCGAACTGCAGGCCAAAGGTGTCGGCGTCGGTGAACAGCTCGGTGCCGATCCCGCGCCACTGCTTGCGGATCGTGCCGACGGTCTGGCCGTCCCGGACGAGGGGGAACGTCCAGGGGCGGAACATCGAGCCCTTGAGGGTGCCCAGGGTGGCCCCGGAGGCATCGAGGAGATCGTAGCGTCGGCCGAAGAACGTGAACCGCTGCTGGACCGAGCCCAGACGCGCGCCGTCCGCCCCCTCGACCGACAGCTCGGACAGCCACCAGGTCCACGGGCGACGGAACAGCACCAGGTCGCGGCCCGCGGCGTCCTTGGCACGCAGCACGAACGGTCGGCCGTTCTTGAACACCTGGCGCAGGACCAACCCCGTCACGCTGCCGCCATCTTCCGCGGCGAACAGCAAGGTCGTGCCGTCGGGTGCCTGCACGCCGTACTTGTTGCCCGTCTCCCAGTCCGTGAACACCTCCAGCATCTCCTTGATCTGGCGGATGGCGACCTCGGCATGCGGCGTGAAGCGATCGGACATGGGCGACTCCTGGGACCGAACGCGCTGTAGCGCGGTCCCGCCACCGTGTTCCCGCCCCGGGTCCCCACGGCACCACGCCGCGTGGACCCGATGGGCACCCCATCCGCCGACCCCTCGCACCCTCCGCACGAGCCCGGGTACCGAATGCATTGGCGCCGTACCCTGGTGGGGTTCCGTCCCCCCTCGGATGGTACCCTCCGTCGATGCTGGACCTGGATGTCGAGATGCGCACCCCGACGTGGTTCTTTCTACTCCTCACCGCCTGCGATCCAGGGGGTGGCAGCGATGGCGTGCAACGCACCCTGCCGCCGGTCCTGCAGTCGCCGCCGGTGCTCTCGCTGGTCCCCCACATCGTGCGGGAGGTCGACCTCGACGACGACGGCAACGACGAGGCGGTGATGTGGGCCCGGGCGGGCGCCACCCTCACCGTCACCCTCGACATCGACGCCTCGCAGGGCCTCGACCTCGAGGCCACCAGCGTGATCGTCACCGGCGTGCCCCTGCAGCCCGCCGGCAATGGCGTCTGGACCCGCGTGCTCGACGGCACCGAGGGCGACGGTCTCAAGGTCCTCGACATCGTGCTCGTCGACGACATCCAGCAGCAGGTGCGCGTCGACGCCGCGGACCTCGACCTGTCCACCCTCGGCGCCGTCGGCTTCGACTTCACCCCGCCTCAGGCCGACTGCGTCGTGTCCCCCGCCGAGACCAACGCCACCCAGGACGTCACCTTCCGCGTCGCGTCCACCGAGCCCCTCGCCGAGCCGCCCACCGTCACGCCCGACGACGGACGCATCACCCTCGGCGCCGTCTCCACCTCCGACGACGGGCGCCAGTTCTCCTGGCCCGTCGCCTTCCCCGACAACGTCAACTTCCAGCCCTTCGGGTTCGACGTCACCGGCACCGACGAGGTCGGGAACCCTCAGCAAGGAAGCAGCTTCTGCGCGGTGGCCGACCGCCAGGGCACCCGCCTCGGCGAGGGCCCGCGCGAGGACGGCGACGTCGTCGTCACCGCCACCCCCTCCGTCGACGACGACGGCACCCTGCTCGTCCGAAAGGACGCCGAGGTCCTCGTCACCATTCCCGTGGCTGGCCCCGACGTCGTCGCCGACGCCTCCTCCGTCACCCTGTCCGGCATCGACCTCGAACCCCGGCCCTCTCCACCCGGCCAGTCCGTCTGGGGCC
>JAUHWK010000364.1 GCA_030424555.1 bacterium
TGCGACCGGGTTCCGGCGCACGGCCCCTGGGGGCCGTCCCCACGGAGACTCCCGATGCGCGCTTTCGGATTGACGGTGCTGATGCTCTCGCTCAGCAACGTGTTCATGACCTTCGCCTGGTACGCCCACCTCAAGGACATGAGCCAGAAGCCCTGGATCGTCGCGGCGCTGGCCAGTTGGGGCATCGCGCTGTTCGAGTACCTGCTCCAGGTCCCCGCCAACCGCATCGGCTACACCCCCCTGCTGCTCGCGATCGGCCGTGGGTACGACGCCCTCGCCCTCGCCCTGATCGAGGCGGGCGCCGATCCCAACGTCGCCGATCTCACCGGCCAGACCCCCACGATGTGGGCAGCCCACGATGGCCGCGGCGACGTCCTCGCCGCGCTGATCCGCGCCGGGGCCGACGTCCACGCCAAGGACCACCGCCGCGCCTCCCAGGCGATCCACTTCGCCGCCTCCAACGGCCGCAACGCCGAGACCGCCGCGCTGATCGAGGCGGGGGCCGACGTCGCCGCCGCCGAGACCGACGGGATGACCCCCCTGCACTGGGCCGCCGAGTTCGGTCACGACGGGGTGTGCGGCCTGCTGATCGAGGCCGGGGCCGACGTCGCCCACGGGGTCAAGCAGGGCATGACCCCGCTGCACCTCGCCGCCGAGTACGGCCACGAGGCGGTCTGCCAAGTGCTGCTCGATGCCGGAGCCGACGCCGACGCCCGGGAGGACGACTCCGGCTTGCGCCCCCTGCACTGGGCCGCCGAGTTCGGTCACCTCGCCGTCGTTCAGGCGCTCGTCGCGGCTGGTGCGGCGATCGACGCCGTCGATGAGGAAGGCCGCACGGCCCTGCACTGGGCCGCCGAGTTCGGTCAGGCCGAGGTCGCCGAGGCCCTGCTCGACGCCGGTGCCGCGATCGACGCCGTCCAAGGCGCCGGCCGCACGGCCCTGGATCTGGCCACCACCTACCGACACGCGGTCACGGCCCAGCTCCTGCGGGAGCGCGGCGCCTCCGCGGGCGACGCCGAAGAGTAGGCCGTCCGTCAGGGTTTGAGTCCACGCCGCGGGGTGCGGTCGGACCGACCCGGGCCGCCCCACCAGTCGACACCGGGGGTCCCGGGGGCACGCGCTCTCCCCCATCGGACAGCCAGGCAGGACGGCCGACGTCGCGGGAGGGATCCGAGGCGCGTCGGGCGTTCACCCGGTCTCCCGTACGGGACGCCGTGAAGCGTCCTCTGCGCCCACCTTGCTGCCACGTCCCGTCGCGACGGGACAGCGATCGATCGGTGGCGTACAGTCCGCGCACGCCCGGAGCGCCCGTGTCCGTCTTGTCCCTTGCCGTGTTCGAAGACCAGGGCTTTCTGGGCCCCTTGCGCCCCGCCGAGCCCGCCCATCCCCGCGCCCTGAGCGACCTGATCGCCACCGTGGATCGGATGCTCGCCGAGGAGGGCGCGACCCCGGACGCGAACGGACACTGGATCCAGCTCGACGGCCCCGAGCCCACCCGTCACCCCGACCTCGCCGCGGTGATCGCGCACATCCGGTCCGTCGGGGCCCGCGTCCGCCTGGTGAGCGCCGACGCCGACCGCCTCGGGCTCAAGGGCCTGGAGCGGCTGCGCGACGCGGGGGCGGAGCAGCTCGACATGTGGCTCCTCGGCGCCACTGCCGCCAGCCACGATCCGTGCGTGGGGCGCGAAGGGGCCCTGGACGCCCTGAGCGCCATGCTGCCCGACCTGTCGCGCATGTCCAACCTGTACACGCGCGCCCGGTTCGTGCTGCGGCGGGCCAACGTCGCCGAGGTGCCCGAGGCGGTCGAGGTCCTCGGCACCTACTTCCACGTGTTCGACGTCGTCCGCGTGAGCATGCTGGTCAAGGACCGCGCCGTGCTCCAGCAGGACGGGGTCCCCCGCCGCGTGTCCCTGGCCGCCCTCCGCACCGCCTGGGACACCGCCCGCCGCTTCCGGCTCCCGTTGTTGGTGGAGGGCTTCGGCACCTGGCCCGATCCCCCCGTCCCCAGCGACCACGCGCCGCTCCCCGCCGACGACTCGCTCCACACCCTGCTCAACGCCGACGTCGTCGTTCCCGGGCTCACCAACGGGACGGTGATCGCGCCCCGAATGGGCGAGGAAGAGCCCCTCCGCCGCTTGTTGGGTCAGGCCGAGGGAGACGTCCAGGAGATCGGCCTGCGCCTCGCGGCCTGGGGTGCGCCCGCACGGGATCTCCCGCTCGCGCTCGGCGGGCTGGATCAGCCGGTGGCAGACGGACACGACGCGGAAGCCCTGGAGGAGGTGGTCGAGGAGGCCACCACCACCCTGCCAGCCCACGAGGGTGCCGGCCGGGACGCCCGGGTGGCCGTGATCGGCGGGCCCGTGCCGGACGGGCTGCTCGCCACCTCCACATTCAGCGCCCTCACGCGCGCCTTGGGTGCCCTGGGTGCGGACGCCGTCCTGCACAGCCCCTACGAGCGTCCGTTCAACCCGTGGGCCCCCGAGGCCCCCCTCCCCGACACGCCGCTGCACCCCCAGCCCGACGGATCGCTGCGCTACGACCGGGAGGATCTGGTCGCCGCCTCGCCCTCGGCGGACCGCCTCGCCCATGCCGCCCTGCACAAGGACGCCTTCCTCGACGGGCTGGATCTGTCCGACCGCACCCTGGTCGTGTGCTCGGGGTGGGACGTCGCGATGCGCGTGTGGTCCCACCCCACCCTGCCGGCCGACGCCCGGGTCGTGGTCAGCGACCTGCACATGCTCGCCGAGGATCTGGACGGCCTCACCACCGACGGCTGGCCCGACCCGCGCCTGGTCGTCCACAGCATCTTCCCCCGGTACGTCGGCAGCCACTGGCGGGCCGGCATCCCCATCCGACAGGTGCTGTGGCGCCCCTACCCGCTTCACCGGGGGCACTTCGGGCTGGGCCCCGACCCCGCCACCCGCACCGAGGTGTTCGCGGGCGGCAACCACGGCCGCGACTGGCGCACCCTGGCCCGCGCCGTGCAATCCCTCGGCGACGGCTACGCCGATCGGGTGGCGATCCACACGGGCGAGGCGGTCCCCGCCCCCCTCGACAACCGCGGGATCGCGCGACTGCTCGCCTTCCACGAGGTGATCGCGAACAGCCGGTACGTGGTGGTCCCCCTGCGGGCCATGCCGTGGCGGCCCGCGGGCATCAGCGTGTTCTCGATGGCGCTGGCGGCCGGACGGCCCGTGCTCACCACCAGCACCCGCGCCGCCCACGACCACCTCCGGCACGGGATCGACGCCCTGATCGTCCCCCCCAACGACCCCGCCGCCATGGCGGCCGCGATGCGCCGACTCGACGAGGACGACGCCTTGATCACCGACCTGGCCCGGGGCGCTCGCCAGGCCGGTGCGGCGCTCGGCGTCGACGTGTGGACACGGCTGCTGCTGGACGGCACCGGCCCCCGCCGCGTGTGGCCTCTCCGCGGCGACGACGCCCGTGGCCCCTACCAGAGCTGGCCCCGGACCTCCTGATCGACGGGGTGTGTGCAGCCCCTCACACCGAGACCGGTGGACAAGACTGACACGTCGTTCTAGTACGGGTGGGCCGCGCGACGTGTTGGACTGACACGTCGTTCTAGTTCGACGCCCGACCTGGGAGCGACCGTGTCCACCGTCGCCTGGTTCCGATTCGAGGGGGTGCTGGTCCCCCGCACCACCCTCGCCTGCGCCACCTGGATGGCCGCCCGGCACCACGACGTGCTCGGCCGCGTGGGACGGGTCGGTGCGGGGTGGCTCGGCCGGGGCCTGGCCTTCGCGGGCGACCCCGGAGAAGCCCTGCGGCTCGCGTTCCGCGGGGTGGCCGGGGCCAGCGAGGACCGCATCGCCATCCTCAGTGAGGACTGGGCGGACGCCGTGATCGCGGACGGCCTGCACGCGCCCGGATGCCGCCTGCTCGATCGCGCGCGGGACCAGGGCCTCACCCCCGTCCTCGTCGCCACCCACCCGGAAGGCGTGGTGGCCCGGGTCGCACAGCACCTCGGCGTGGACCACCACCTCGCCAACCACCTCGAGATCGTCGACGGCTTCGCCACCGGGCGCCTCACCTCGCCCGTCGTGACCGGCCACCTCGACCGGCGGCGCCTCGAGGCCGACGCCCACGCGCGGGGCCTCAGCACCCAGCGAGCGTGCGCGTACGGCCACGCCGCCGAAGACACCGCGTTCCTCGCCGCCGCCCCCCGCCCCTGTGCCGTCACCCCCACCCCCCGCCTGCGCCGCTTGGCCCAGGAGCTCGGGTGGCCCATCGTGGAGGCCCGACCGTGAACGCCGCGCCCGCTCGCCCCTCATCCCCCATCGCCGACACCCTCGCGGGACAGCACCTGGTCGTCACCGGCGCCACCGGGTTCCTCGGCGGGGTGTGGCTGTCGCTCGTCCTCACCCACGCCCCCGACGTCGGCCGGATCACGTTGCTCGTGCGCGGTCGGCCCGGCCTG
>JAUHWK010000365.1 GCA_030424555.1 bacterium
TGCTCGACTGGCGGGATCCGGCCGCGTCCATCCCGGTGCTGCTGATGGACGGGGGCCCCTCGGACACCTGGCCCACGCCCGAAGCGCCGATCATCGACTTCCACGAGGCCACGGACAGCTTCCAGGCCCACCTGCTCGGCGGCGGCCACACGGTCGGCACCTGCGAGCACAGCAGCGGCCACTACTACCCGCCGTCGGAGATGCGCACGCTGGCGCGTCGGTGGATGCTGCGGCACCGGTTCGGCGAGGCGAGTCCGTGGGCCGAGGGCGATGGCGACGTCCCCGAAGGCTGCCTGGGGCCGCTCGACCTCTAGCGCCCATGCCGATCACTCTCTCTCAACGTGATCGGCACCGGTTCTCGTCGAGCACGCACACCTCGTCCGATCCGAGGCACGCCCTGCGCGTGGGGGTCAGGCTGGCGGGACGCGGGCCATCATCCAGCCGGCCACCGCCTGCTCGATCATGCGGCGGTTGGCACGAAACGTCCAGATCCAGCCGCCGATGGGGTCGGGGATCGCAGGCTCGCCGACCCACGGGCCCAGGAGCTCGACGCGGTCCTCCGGCACGTCGGGGTAGCGCTGTCGAACCGTCGCGGCGTGCTCGGGCTCCATCACGAGGATCGCGTCGGCGCCGTCGACGAGGGACCGGTCGAGGCCCTTGGAGCGGTGCGCACGCAGGTCGATCCCGAGCTCTTTGCACACCTTGATCGCCTTGGGGTCGGCCGGACGGTCGACGAGTCCGAGGGTGCCTGCGCTGTCGACGGTGACGTCCAGGCGCATGTCCTGCGCGAGCCGGCGGGCGATGCCCTCAGCCATCGGGGAGCGACAGATGTTGCCGGTACACACGAACAGCAGCTTCATTCCGCCGCCTCCTGCTCCGCGCCGTGTCGATGGGCGGCCAGGCGTGCCCGGTCCCACCAGCCGACCTGGCCGTGGGCCGACAGGCCGACGAGCGCATCCCCACCCGGGGCCGTGCCCTGCCACACCGCGTGGGTCCACGGCAGGTCGTGGGGCGAGGGCGTGATCTCGCCGACGACCCCATCCACCGCCTGCAAGGCCCGATCCACGCCGTGACCGCAGTGGAGGATCCAGGCCCCGGAGGCCACGTCGCGCCGGGCGGTGTCGGCGCCTGCGGGACACACCCAGGCCAGCGTTTGGGCGGAGACGGTGTCCAGGTGGCGCGCGCCCTCGGGGGCGATCGCCAGCACCTGTCCGCGGGCGGTGGCGAGCTCTAGCTCCCCGGATGGCAGGGCCTCGATCGCGAGGATGGCGGAGTCGGTGACCGGATGGCTCTCGCCGTCGATCCGGAGGTGGCCATTGTCGAACCCGAGCACGGGGGTGTCGGCGTCGAGCCAGGCCAGGGCGGTGATCGCCCACATCGTGCGGCCCCGGTCGTCGACCTCACCGGTCTCCAGGTCGACGATCGCGAGCCCCGCCGGGGTGGACACAGCCAGGTGGCGGGCATCGGGAGACAGGGCGACGGGCCAGCGGCGCGTCCAGTCGGGGACGGGGAGGAAGCGCCGTGAGGACGGCACCGGCAGCGGGATCGACTCGACGACCGAGCGGGTCCAGGGATCGACGCGAAACACGCTCGCGACGGTCCGGTCCAGCGTGATCACCACGACGAGAACCGTCTCGTCACCGGGGTCGAGGGCGACGCCCACCGCGCCGTGGCCGATCTCCATCCCGAGCCCGTCGGGGGTGGGACGCCACGAGGGGGCCCAGGCCTCGGTGCGGACCGTGCGGCGATGGGACGTACCCCGGTAGTGCCGTGCCTCGGTGATCGAGGTGCGAAGGGGGGAGTCCGCGCGCAGGGCCCCGTACTCCAGGTGGCCGCGGCCCTCGCGAAAGCGGACCCGCCAGCGGTCGAGCCGGCCGTCGGGGTAGCGGACCGTGACGTCGGGTCCGGCCACCTCGACCACGACCGCGGCGGCGATCTGCCGGCGGAGGGTGTCGTCGTCGTGTAGGCGGCGGTCCAGCAAGGACGCCCAGCGGTGGGTGCGCAGGCTGCGGGTGGCGTCCAGCGTGGCGGCCACGTCGACGTCCGTCCCGACGCGGACGCGGGTGTGGTCGTCGGGCATCGCGCGCAGGGCCGCGAGGTGGTCGCGCACCCACCGCTCGGGCTCGCTGCACCGACCGCACGCGGTGGGGGCGATGGCCCGGATGCGGCCGTCGGTGGCGATCCGCAGCGCGAGCCGGGGGGCGGAGTCGAGCACGACCCGGGCGGAGGTCCCGTCGATGGGGGCGGTGTGGAGCACCCCGCGGGCGGCCCGGATCACGGCGAGTGCGGGGCCGTCGTCGCGCAGCGCGTGCTGCCACGCCTCGTCCCGTCCCGTCGTCCAGCCCGCGGGACCGGGGTCCACCCGCGCGTGGATCCAGGCGGTGTCCAGTGTGTGGGCGCGGGCCGCCGCGAGCAGGTCCCTCGCGGTGCGGGTGGCGGCCTGGGGATCGGGCGGACCCGCGTCGGCCACAGGGGTCGACACGGCCCACCACACGATCAGCGCTCGCAGCAAGGACACCACCGCGCCCCCATACCACCGGGCGCGGAGGGATCCCGGTCCGAGGGCACGAGGGCGGGGGATCGGGTGGGTCACGCGGGGGACCCACCCGGGATGCAGGCGGTCCCGCGAGCGATCAGGTCGGGCAGTCGCTGTCGATCGGGTACAGGACCACCACCGACTCGCCGGGCTCGGGGATGTACGAGCCGTTCATCTCGACGCTGTTGGTGGTCGGGTTGAACGTCCAGCCGTCGATCGCGCTGTAAGGCACGTTCTGGCACTGGCCGGAGGGGTCGCACACCTGCACGGTGATGGCCTGTGCCGTGTACGACAGCGGCTCCTCGTCCAGCTCGAAGTGGATCTCGAGGCCGGCCGCGACGAAGCTGAGGAACGTGAGGAACGGGTTGATGTCGAACTGCCCGATGGGGCTGTAGATCCCGCCCGTCTGGCTGATCGCCGACTTGTAGTCGGGGCCGCTCGCAGGCACCATGCCGGAGAAGCTCACCTTGCTCATGTCGCCGCCCTTGAGGCCGGCCAGCCAGGAGACGTACGCGTTCACGCCGATGTCGTCGCTGGCGTCGTCCTCATCGGACAGGACGGCGATCGCGAGGGTGGCATCGGGGCGCAGGAACCCACTGTTGGGGCTCTGGTTGATCCGGGGGGCCGTGAGGGCCTTGTGGGAGGCGTCGAAGCCTTCCTCGTCGTCCGCACCCACCGAGCTGAAGTCGCCGACGCTGTTGGCCACGATGTTGGCCTGCTTGGTGAACTCGGCGACGACGTCGGCCTGGCTCAGCGTGGCGCCGTCGATCCAGAGGTCGACGAACTCGCCGTCCGCACCGGGTGCGCCGGTGGCGTCCTCGGAGCCATCGACCTCGAACGTGGTGGTGATCGCGAGGCGGTAGTCGAGGCCGAGGTTGACCATGGACTGCACGAACGTGCTCATCGCGTTCTTCAGGCCGTTGATCGAGTCCGACATCGAGCCGGAGTTGTCGAGGACCCACAGCACGTCCACGCCGCTGGCGTTCTGCTGCAGGAACTCCTCCTCGTTCATGACCGCGAGGCTGCCGGTGCCGTCCAGTGGCACGGTGACCTCCCCCTCGTCGGGATCGTTGGACTCGATGAACACGCGGGCGAGGTCGTAGGTGACGTCGACCTGCGCGGACTCGAACACGACGTCGATCGTGGTCTCCTGGCCTGCCCGGATCGTGGTGGGGAGGTTGGAGGTGATCGTGTAGGACCCCGCGTGCTGGCCGCGGATCTCGAGCTTGGAGATGTCGAGCTTGCGGTTGCCCACGTTGCGGATGGTGACGGTCTTGGCCTCGCTGGGACAGTTGGGCGGGCGCTGGCCGAACCCGAGGTTGGCCGGCTCGACCTCGATGTCGGGCTGGGCGAGCGGGACCGCCTCGTCGGTGTCGACCGGATCCGGCGGATCCTCTGGCTTGGCCTGGATGATCGGGGCGTCCGGCTGACAGGCCGCGAGCAGGGTGCCCACGGCGCCGAGGGCAAGCAGGGACTGGAGACTGCGGCGGGAGGGGGAGGGGCGGTTCATGGGATGCCTCGCATCAGCCGGAACGCTACCACGCACCGCGTGGCGACCGGGGGAAAACGGTGGTCGGGAGTCAAGAACAGGTACTCGCCACGGCGTAGTTGATCACGACGGTCTCGCCGGGATCGGGGATCCAGGCCCCGTTCATCTCGATGCTGTTCGTGCCGGCATCGTAGGTCCAGCCATCGATCGCGCTCTGGGGGACCGTGTCGCACTGGCCCTGGCTGTCGCACACCTGCACGGTGATCGCCTGGCTGGTGGCGGCCACGGGCGTGTCGTCGAGCGGGAAGCTGATCTCCAACCCGGCCGCGACGTAGCTGAGGAAGCGCAAGAAGGGCTGGACGTCGAACTGGCAGATGTCGCCCCAGACCCTGCCGGTCTGGTTGATGA
>JAUHWK010000366.1 GCA_030424555.1 bacterium
ACAGTCGGAACGAGTGGACGCGGGCCATGGGACCTCCAACACAGCGGGCGCCTCTATCCGGCGAACCGCTCGATCGAAGGACGCGCAACCGCATCGTCACCCCGTCTGCACGCGGTGTGCGCGGTGCACGGGCCGCGCGCTAGCGATCGCCCGGGGTGCCGTCGTCGGACAGGGACCACTCGCAGGCTTCGTGGTTGGTCTGGCCCTTGCGGATGCTGGTCGCCCGCACCCGCGCCTTGCCCTGGTGCGTCCAGTCCGACTCGGGCGCGCCCTTGCCGAACGCGTCGTCCAGCCCGTTGCCCTCGCCCAGCAGGACCGGATCGTTGCCGCCGGTGCCGATCGTGTCGTCCGCCAGATCCGGGGCCGACCCGAACGCGCTCTGGAACGCCGCCTCGTCCGAGGCGATCACGAAGGTCTGCCCAGACGGCAGCGACACGCTCGGGAGCTCGATCTTCTCGACCGCCGACGCGACGTTGTCCGGCCACACGCTCACACGCCAGTCGCCGAGCGCGATGGTGGCGTTGGACGCGTTGTACAGCTCCACCCAGCCCACGGTGCCGGCGTCGCCGACCTCGCTGATGATGAGCTCGCCATCCGCACCCACGCTGCCGCCAGAGCCCCCGCACCCACCGGTGGAGCCCGTGTCGGTGCCGGAGTCCGTGCCCGAGTCGTCGGTCTCGCCGCCGCCGGATCCCGATCCCGACCCCGAGCCGCTGCCCGAGCCCGACCCGGAGCCACTGCCCGAGCCGCCGCCGTCGGAGTCGACCGCCGTGTCCGTGTCGTCGGCGCCACCCTGATCGGTCACGAAGCCGCCGCAGGCGCTCACGGTGGACCAGATCGCCCAGGTCACCACGGTGCCATGCCGTGTCCAGTGTGCTGTCTGCATGCGCTGACCTCCATGCCGCCCGGCCGACCGCTCCTGTACCCGATGACAGTCCCCGGGGTCCAGCCCCACGCCACCGGATACCGGCGTGCCATGCCCCGTCCTGCCCCCCCTCCCGCCGATGCCGACACGCTGATGGCGCGGGCGCTCGCGCTCGCCGGCCACCCCCTGCGCACGGTGGCCGATCGGGTGGACATGCCGGTTCCTCCTCATCTTCGACGCCACAAGGGCTGGGTGGGCCAGCTGCTGGAGACCGCGCTCGGCGCCACCGCCGGGAGCCGGGCCGAGCCCGACTTTCCCCACCTCGGCATCGAGCTGAAGACCCTGCCCGTCACCCCCGACGGCCGCCCGCGCGAGAGCACGTTCGTGTGCACTGCCCCGCTCGACGGGTCGATCGCCGCCACCTGGGAGGACAGCTGGGTGCGGCGCAAGCTGTCGCAAGTGCTGTGGGTCCCCATCCTCACACCCGATGGCTCCGCGCCGGGCGACCGGCGGGTGGGGGCCCCGATCCTGTGGCGACCCGATCCGGAGGAGGCGGCCCAGCTCGCCGCCGACTGGACCAGCCTGGCCGAGCACATCGCCCTCGGACACCTCCACCAGCTGCACGCCCGACACGGCGTCGCCCTGCAGCTGCGCCCCAAGGCCGCCGACGCCGCCACCACCACCTGGGTGCTGGACGAGGAAGGGGAGACCGTCCGCGAGAACCCGCGCGGTTTCTACCTGCGTCCGTCGTTCACCGCGGCGGTCCTGGCAAGAAGGCTGTACATGCCCCGCTGAGGCCGCTGCCAACGTCGATCGCGGGAGGACGAAGGGACGAACGGGACCGCTCGCGGGTCCGGATCGGTGTCCGCCCATGCTAAGCCGTCGTCGTTGGAGGACAGATGTCCCGTCGTTCCTCGCCCGCCATGCCCTCATCCGGGTCCGCCCGCCGCGCCGTCGTCCACGGTGCGATCGGCCTGTTCGCCACCGTCGGCAGCGTCGTCGCCAGCCCGGTCGCCCAGGCCGTCCCCCCGACGTCCGACCTCGAGACCCTCCAGGCCTCCACCGGCCTCGTGCTCGTCTCGTTCGACCAGGCCAACGCCTGCCCGGTCGATCCGTGGTCGTCGGCCGTGGCCGAGAAGCTCACCTCCGTGGGCGGCACCGCCACCGCCGTCCTCCGCAACACCGAGACCGTCCCGGTCGTGATCGGGGACAAGGCCTTCCGCACCCGCGGCATGAACGTGGCCTACCGCAACGGCCAGCGCGTCGACGTGATGTGTGGCTGCCCCGACGCCGACGACCTCATCCAGTGGGTCGACGCCCTCCAGGCCGGCCAGGACTGGGCCCAGGTCCTGCGTGGCAGCATCGACGACAGCACCCAGCTCCAGGTCGGCGCCCACCTCGAGGTCAGCCAGCGCGCGATGTGCGCCGGCGACACGATGGGCGCGTTCGGCGAGATCGCGATGCTGTGGTCGGTGATGCCCGAGCGCATGCCCGAGGAGCGGGTCCTGCGGTTCAACCGCGTGGGACGGGACATGGCGGTGCTCGCGCGGGCCGACACCCAGGTCGCGGCCCGGATCGAGGGCATGCGGGACGCCCTCGAGGGCTCCCTCGACGACATCGACGCCCTCGAGGAGTGGATCGCGCTCAACCGGGTCCTGCTCCAGGACGACGCCACGATCGCCTGGTACGACAAGGTCAAGGACGACAAGGCCGCGCTCCCGCTCGTCACCCACGCCGCGCCCTCGCTGTTCGGGATGCTGGTGGCGGAGCACCGCTGGGCCGACGCCGGCCACCTGATCGGCGACGCCCTCGACTGGCTCGATGCCCGCAAGGAGCTCGCCGGGGGCCTGGTGCTCGCGCTGGACGACCACGCCGCCCTGTCCGCCGCCGAGCGCTACGGCGACGCCAAGCGCGTGGCCAAGGGCATCCTCAAGTCCCTTCCCGAAGACCCGTCCACCGCATGCCGCCTGCTCGACCGCGCCGTCGAGGCCCACAAGCACGCCCCGGCCGCCACCCACAAGTCGCAGGCCCACCTGGTCGCCAAGTGCGACAACGACGTCACCATCCAGCTGTGGGAGCGCACCCTGTGACGGACCTCCGCACCACCGTCCTGTGCGTCACCACGCTCGGGGCGTTGGCGTGCGCCCCGCCCGAGTCCGTCACCGAAGGCCACCTCCGGATCCTCGAGCAGGAGGTCGCCCCCCTTGCAGCCGCCAGCATGGGCCTCGTCACCGAGCACGACGAGACCGCCGTGGCGTTCACCTTCCTCGCCGATGCCGCCGGGGCCGAGGGCTACTTCGCGAGCCTGCGTGAGCAGGGCGGGGGGCTGGTGTTTCGGGGTGAGGACTGGTGGGAGTCCGAGTTCAACTACACCAACGCCCCCTTCGTCGACAGCACGCTGGTGCTGAACTGGCCGGTCGATGCCGACGATCCAGAGGTCCTGCCCGACACCCGCTACACCGCCATGGCCTCGTTCGGGCAGGGCGCGGGCCGGTGGACCTTCCGCGCCGCCGCCAAGCGCGACGCCAACCTCGACCAGGGCACGGTCCGGGTCCGGGTCGTGGTCGACCAGCAGGTGGCCGAGACCCGCAACTGGGCCGACGCGATCGACCAGGCCGTGGCGATCTGGCGCGACGAGATCTTCGATCCCGACCTGCTCGGGCTCGACCTCGTCACCGAGACCGTCGTGCGCGACATCGGCGCCCAGCTGTTCTCCCCGGGGTTCGGGGACGGGGACGTGTACCGGGCCCTCGCCTCGGAGCGCGACCCCGGCTGGATCGATCTGGTGATGGTCCGCAGCATCCGCGACGGCGACGGGCTGTACGGCATCGCCGGCGGCATCCCTGGCCCTGTCGGCGTCACCGACCGCAGCGCGGTCCTGGTCAACATGCAGGAGTCGACCGGGGTCGAGGAGCCGTTCACGGCCCAGGAGATCGAGGTCCTCGCCGAGACGATGGCCCACGAGGTCGGGCACTACCTGGGCTTGTTCCACCCCGTCGAGATCCCCGACGACGACGCCGTCACCAGCTGGGACGCGCTCGACGACACCGCCAACTGCGTGTCCTTCGACGACTGCGTGCAGGTCCTCCCGAACAACCTCATGTTCCCCACCCCGGTCTGCTTCGAGTCCGGCGACCCGGACAACCCCGACTGCATCCGTCAGACCGCCCTCACGCCCGACCAGGAGGGGCTGGTCCAGCGCTACGTCCTGGTGGACTGACCCCGGCCTTGTCCCGTCACAGACTGCCTGCGACCGGTCCACGCCTGTCACGATGGCGCGGCCGCGCGCCCCCCGACCGCCGTCCGCGGCATACCACCGGATGTCGTGAGGATTCTGCTGTGCCCCGCGTGCGTCCCGACGTCCTGATCGCCTTCGTCACCGCCTGCCTGGTGGGCGTCCTGGGCCTGCCCGCCTCGGCCTTGGCCAGCGGCACCGTGAGCCCGTCGCCCTTCCCCGACGCCCCCCCGGTCGACGCCGACGCGCTCCCCACCACGGGCCGCGCCCGTCCCAACATGCCCGACG
>JAUHWK010000011.1 GCA_030424555.1 bacterium
GGTCTCGGGCACGTCGTCCGCGAGTCAGTTGGTCCGCACGCAGCTGGCGACACGCCTTCAACGCTCGCGACGCGCCAAGGGGCGGCGCCATGGGTGACCGCGTTCGGCGATTCCGGTCCGGATACTCCGCACCACATCGGGCCAGGCGCTCTGTCGCGGGCATGAGCCACGCCGAGGTGATTGCTTCGCTGGTGTCCGCGCAGGGTCGGTCTGGCGATGAGCCGGAAACGTCACCGCTCTTTCCAGAACTCGACATGGTCTGCGAGGACTACTCGGGCGACTGTCGTGATATCGTGTTCTGGTCGCTGTTTCTTGGGATGATCGCGAACCTGGAGCCGGCGGAGCCAGCTCCGCTTCCCGGAACGGTGACTCCCGGATCAGAGGTGGTTGTCGGTGTCCAGAAGCCAGGCGGGGAGGGGCCAGGGGAAGAGGGGCCACAGCCGGAGGACCCGGTGATCGATCCTGAGATTCTCGATGAAATCGTAGACATGATCGAAGCGGAGCAGGAGTGCAAGGACGCCTGCGACGAAGGAGTGCAGCTGGACGGCTGTGTGTGCACGGGCACGGGGGGGATTGTGGACCCGAACTCGGGAGACGACTACTCCGACGCGACATCTACCGAATCCCCCGACACTCCCGAAGACCCCGGAAGCACGTGGTTCGTTTGAAGGAGAGCCGGTGATGCGGCATCTTCGGTGTCGTTGAATCGAGGTGATCCGTTGTGATCGGCCGCCACAATGCTCGCACGTCGTTGCTCCTGTTGAGCGTCCTCGGGGGGGGGGCCCTCGGAGCGACGCTGATGCTGGTCTTGAAGGGTGACCTCTCGGAACGCCATGACTCTCCTGAGGTGCGCCAGAGTCATCCAGATCCTGCAGAAGTGCCCGGGCGGCGCGGCAGTGTCCAAGCCAGGCGCCTGGTCGCCCGCATACCCCCTCGGCGCCCGCTCGACGCGTCCGAGGAGTTGGAGCTGGATCCTGGGTTGTCGCCCTGCCCGACGCTCCCGCTCGTGCGGTACTCGCCGGTATGTGGCCGCGACGTGACAGTGGCATCGCCGATCGATCGTGCCGAACAGCGCTCCCCAGGCATGGTCGCGTTCAGCTCGTACGTGGAGCGACCGGACGGCGTGACATTCAGGGTCGGGCACAGTGGGTACGACTACTTCGTGGGCGCGCCTCGTCCCGACGGCCATCGCCTGTGGGTCCGGGCCGTTGCGGAAGGTCAGATCGTGTTCGCGGGGACGATGATGGCGCAATGTCGCGATGGTCACCCAAAAGAGGACCACCGCGTCGCAGTGGAACACTGTGAGGACGCCCGATGCGTGGTCTTCGTCTTCAACCACCTCAGCAGTGTCTCGGTCGTCGCGGGAGAGGTGGTCGATGGAGGCGACGTGGTGGGACGGACCGGCGATTCCGGCTGTACGATTGGGGAGCACCTCCACATGTCGGTCTATGGCCCCTACGAGAAAGGACACGCGACTGGAGTGGAGCGCGGCTGGGTAGATGACGTCTCGCTGCTGGACCCATGGTGGGTTGAAGACGGCGCGGGCGCTTGCCAGATCATGCCTCCCGGGATGCTGGCTGGTTCCGTCCTCCATCGTCGCGTCGACGATGTGCGCGTGCTGGCCGACCGCGCGAGTTCGCTGGGAGGTACGCCGTGCAAGCGACTGCACCACTTCGACTAGGCCGCAGGCGGCCCTGATTTACAACACGGCGTTTCGGGCCGGGTCGTCTGACGCGATTGTCACCTTGGCCGTCGTTCAGGAAACCGATGGGGTTCGGGTCGAGGCCCGCGTGCCCACCTACGCGTTCATCGAAGGCTGGTACGACCGGCGCCGCAGGCACTCTGGCATCGCGTACCGCTCACCCGTAGATGACGAGAAGCACGCTGCCAAGGCGTCCGCGTGATCCCAAGAGCCGGTCCGTCTACGAATCCGAATCAACCCCGATGGCCGTGGGGTGGCGGGCGCTGGGGCGACATGATGCCGGATGCTTGGTCCTCAAGCAGCGGAGGAGTCTCCGGGCTGGGTGTCCCCGGATTGGGCGACCAGGTCGCGAGACCGGCCGCCCGTGAACGGGGATTCGACCGGCTCGGGGCCCCCGGGGACGAATCGCCTGCGCGGCGGTGGTTGTGCGGGCGGTTGTGCGGGTCCACGGTCGGATGAGGCCAGTCGACACGCACCGATCTCGCGGATTGCCGGGCTTCTCGCGTCAATGACTGTGTCGGAGAGAACACGGTGTTCTAGGTCAGAGCATCCTTCTCCCGACACCACCGCACCGGCCATGATCACCCGTGGCGGCCCACGTGCGGCAGGTCCTCGCGCAGCCAGTCGGAGCGAGACCGGAAGGTGAAGGACGTCTCGTAGCCGGCGATCGCGACGAAGAAGCGGTTCTCCAGGTCGTACAGGCGCTGGAAAGCCGCGTGTCGGCGGTCGCCCGTGGTCGTGGTGGCGATGGCGACGGTGAGGGCATCCAGGGGCACGTCGGAGACGAGGGTCCACGCGGCGAGCAGGGCGGTCGTCACGCGGGGATGGAGGAGGGACGCCGGGGGACCGAGTAGGACCACGGCGCCGAGGCGCCACGCCATGGCCTGGGTGGTGGGGTCGATGCCGACGGCGAGGGCCACCAGGACCAAGAACCCAGCGGTGGTCCACGCGCCGAACGTCCCCAGCCGCAGGCGCACCCGCACCGCCCGGGTGCCTGTGGGGCGTGGCGGGACCGGCCGGAAGTGCAGCCGCTGAGAGGGCAGGTCTGCGACGGCCTCCCTCCAGATCGACAGCAGGGCGGCGACGCAGGCACACCCGACGACGGCCGCCGCGCGCGGCTGCCAGACCCACAGGAGCACCGGCAGCAGGACCAGGGCGACGGTCAGGATCCGCAGGGCAGGGCGGTAGAACTGCGGCTCGTTCAGCCAATCCCACATGGAGCCGTCCCGATCCTGGCGTAGGGTTCTATCGCGGGCGGGGTGCCGCCCCGAGGAGCGTGGCCAGTGCGGACGCCAGCCGCTCCGGCGCCAATCCCGCGGGAGGGATGTGGACGAAGGCGGCAGGGCATGGCGCCTGGGCGACGACGTCGTGGGCCCAGGCGTTGCACAGGTAGGTGCCGGCGTCCTGGCTGACGTCCGCGTCGAGGCCCGCCGCAAGCTGGGAGACGTCGAGGGTCGCCGGGACGTGGTCACCGGCTTGGACACGGGAGGGGCTCGGCAGGGCGCCGTCCACGTCGGTCCCTTCGCGGTGGGGGGTGCCGAGGGCCTCCACGGCGACGCGGGTTCGGCGGGTCGCGACCCCGAATCCGATCAGCAGGGCGGGCGTGTCTCCGCGCAGCGCGCCGTCCAGGCCATCGCGCCACCGCACGGGGAGCACGCGGGCCTCGACCCGGTGTCCTGCGATCGATCGCCCGGCGAGCGCGAGGACGAGCCGGGACGACGGGTTGTCGACCACGTCTCGGAACGGCCCGAACCCCGTCAGGCGGATCACGCCGGGTCCTTCACGAAGCGCATCACGGCCTCGGTGTGGCCGGTCTGAGGGAACAGGTCGACGGTCCACAGATCGGTGGCACGCCAGCCGCCCTCCTCCAGGATCGCGCGGTCTCGTCCGAGGCTGGAGGGCTTGCACGCCACGTACACGAGGACGTCGGCCTGCGTGGCGGCGAGGGCCTTGGCGGCCTTGGGGTGGAGGCCGGCGCGGGGCGGGTCCACCACGATGCGGCGCGGCCCGGACACCTCGTCGAGCACGCCGGTCGCGTCCTCCATCTTGGCCGTGACCCAGGTGCCGTGGACCCCGTTCGCGGCTGCGTTGCGCCGGGCATCCTCGACCGCCTCGGGCACGATCTCCACGCCGACGATGCGATCGTGGTGCTCGGACAGCGCGATCCCGATGCTGCCGGCCCCACAGTACAGGTCGAGCAGGGTGCCGCCGCGCCCGAGGGCCTCGGCGATCGTGGTGTACAGGACCTCTGCGCCCTCGACCGAGGTCTGGAAGAAGCTGTCGGGCGACAACCGGAAGGTGCGTCCGAGCAGGGTCTCGTGCAGGTGGTCCTGCCCGCGCACCGCGACCATCGGGCCGGTGGCGACGTCGGACACGCCGTCGTGGATCCGGTGGACCACCCCGACGAGGCGACCGTGGTCGGCGGGGGCGGCGAGCAGGGCGTCGGCGAAGCGGTCGAAGAACGCGGGGTCGGCGGCAGAGGTCGTGTGGAGGATGGCCAGGCGCTCGCCGGTACGGAACCCCTCCCGGAGCACGAGGTGACGGAGCACGCCCGTGTGCTCTCGGGCGTTCCACGGGGCGGGGGCGTCCTCGGTGAGGGCCACGCCGCGGGCGGCCTGGAGCAGGCGCTCGGCGTCCTCCGAGATCAGGTGGCACACGTCGCTGTCGACCACACGATCGAACCGACCCGGCGCATGGAAGCCGAGGAATCGGCCGTCCAGCACGGTGACGCCCTTCTCGTAGCGACCCTCGGGGACGTACCGCGCCGAGCCGAACCCCAGCTCGACCTTGTTGCGGTAGCGGGTGGCCTGGGGCGCGCCCCGGACGGGGTGGACCGTGGGCGCAGGGCCGACGACGTCCAGCACCGCCTGGTGCTTGGCCTCGCGCTGGGCGTCGAGGGACAGCTCCTGGAGGGTGCAGCCCCCGCACACGCCAAACCGAGGACACGGTGGGTCGACCCATGCGGCGGGGGGACGGATCAGCGCGTGGCGGCGGGCGTGCAGGGTCGCGCGCTTGCGCCGGAACGGCACCACCGCGACCCGGCTCCCGGGGGGCGCGCCCCGCACCACGACGTGCTCACCGCTCGGGCCCGTGCCCACGCCCATCCCCCGATCGTCCAGGCCCGTGATCTCGGTCTCGAACGGAGGGATCCGACGCCTGGCCATGCGTACTCCAGCGGTGGGAGAGACAACGCGGGCGGGGCGGGAACGGCCGTCCTGGGCGCTGCATTCCGGGGTCGCCCGTGGTACCACTGCACGGACGTCGCGTCGCTTCCCGGGTCCCCCATGCCGCTGGTCATCGACATCGCGAGCAATCCGCGCCTCACGCAGATGGTCGGTCGGCTCGAAGAAGCCCGTCGCGCCGCCGACCACGCCGAGGATCGGGCGTCGCTCGACGATGAGATCGCGCGGATGTACCGGGAGATCGGCCGGTACGTCCACTGGCTGATGCGCCAGGAGCCCGACACCGTCCGCCGCATCCTGGACGAGGGCCGCAAGTGGGCGGCCACCTACGATGCCCGCGCGGGCATCGAGGCGCTTGAGATGGACATCGTCGAGGACATCGCGTTCGAAGAGGTGGCGGAGCCGATCGAGGACGAGGCCGACGAGGTCAGTGTCCTCGAGCTCACCAACGACTCCGAGGCCTCGCAGGTCGATGTTCGTCTGCTCGACGCCGCCGCGCAGGGCGACATGTACCGGGCGCCGATGCGCGTCGCGCCGCGTCGATCCGGGCCCGAAGAGGTGGATCTGTCGGCGTTCGACGTCGGCGGATCGCCCGAGACCACGCAGCCGGTCCACAAGGTGGATCTCGGGGGGCGCTCGGGCTGGACCGATGCCCTCCAGGCGATGATGATCGACCTGGGCTCGGCGAACGCCAAGGATGCGGCGGTGCGGATCGGGCGCGTCACCTCCCGGGTCGAGGCCCGGTGGTCGAAGTACCCGGCGCCGGTGCAGGCCGCGCTCGTGCGGATGGTGTCGTCGCGTAGCCGCGCGCTCCAGGGCCGCCAGACGCCCGAGGACGAGGCGGAGATCAAGCTCGCGCTGGGCCGGCTCCGTCGGTTCGCGTCCGACCGCCAGCTCCCGCTGTGTTCCGCCCTGCAGCCGGGCGCCGGTCCGCGCACCGGGGACTGGCCGGCGGAGGAGCGGCGCGCGCGCCTCGACCTGGACGCCGCGCTCCCGTGAACCGTCGCCTGCGCATCCTGGTCGGGATGATGACGACGGTGGTGGCGCTCGGGATCGGGGCGTCGCTGCTGCTGGGCGAGCGGTACGGGATGGGCGCGTTCGTCACCGTGCTGGGCCTGTACCGGGGGATCGTGTTGATCCGTCAGGTGCGTGCGACGGCTGCCGGCCCGCGGGTCATCCCCCCCGGGCCGCCCGAGGGCCCAGGTCCGCGATGACGTCCATCAGCTGGCGGTCGTCTGCCCACAGCTCCTCGACCTGTTCGCTGGCGGTGAACGCGCGGACGACCTCGGTGATCAACGATCCGGTCTCCACCGCCGCCAGGCGCTCGGCGAGCTGGGCCACCACCTCGGGCTCGCCACCTGGCCGGATCTCCAACAGCTCCAACACCACCAGCCGCTGGACCAGCGAGTCGGCGAAGCCGTGCAACATGCGCGACAAGGGACACCTCGTGGGGATGGGATCCTCTAGCCCGGCACCCGGAGGGCGGTGATGGAGACGGACGCAGAGGCGGTGGAGGGGATGGCGGAGCCGGGCACCGAGGCGCTGGAGGTGTCGGATCCGCCGCTGTCGCTGGTGCTGGCGCTGCTGCTGCCGGCGTTTGCGACGATGGTCTACATGCTGCACCGCGTGTTCGGCGGTGGGTGGATCGACGGGCCGCCACCCGGGGACGCTTGACGGGTCCCGTGGACACGATAAACGCGCCCGGTACGGTCCCAGGGGCCGCTCGGGAGTCACGATGGCCAAGAAGAGCATGATCAACCGGCAGAAGAAGCGCGAGAAGCTCGTCCGCAAGTTCGCGGCCAAGCGCGCCGAGTACAAGCGCCAGGCGTCGGACATGAGCCTGTCGCCCGAGGAGCGTCAGCAGGCCCGCGAGAAGCTCGCCGCCCTGCCGCGCAACGCCTCGCCGGTCCGTCTGCGCAACCGCTGCGTGGTCAGCGGCCGTCCGCGCGGTGTGTACCGTGAGTTCATGCTCTCCCGCATCGCGTTCCGCGATCTGGCGCACGAGGGCAAGCTCCCCGGTGTCCACAAGTCTTCGTGGTGATCGCCGCCCTCGCCTGAGGGTGTCGTGACCACACGCTGCACGCGCCGTCGGATCCCCACGTGGGGGTCCGACGGCGCGTCGCGTTGTGCAGGCTGGAGACCGTCGCCCTGAGCAGGTCTGGTCCCGGACGGACCGACGCGGACCGGACTCAGGCGGCGGGGCGATCCAGGCCGACCAGGGCGCCGTGGCGGGCGTACAGGTGGTCGAGCAGGTCGGCGACGCCATCGCGATCGCCCACCGCGGCGCGGACGATCTCGTGCGCGGGCCGCGCGTGCCCCACGGCGTGGACGTGGGTGCCGAGCCACGCCCGGGTGGGGGCGAAGTCGCCGCGGGCGAGCTGGTCGTCGAGCTCGGGGGTGGCGTCGCGCAGGCCCGCCCACAGGCTGGCGGCGAACAGGTTGCCGAGGGTGTAGCTTGGGAAGTAGCCGATCGCGCCCGAGCCCCAGTGGACGTCCTGCAGGCAGCCTTCGCGATCGGTGGGCGGCACGATGCCCAGGTGACGACGCATCGCCTCTCGCCAGGCGCCTGGAAGGTCAGCCACCGACAGGTCGCCCTCCACCATCGCGACCTCGAGCTCGAACCGCAGGATGATGTGCAGGTTGTAGGTGACCTCGTCGGCGTGGATCCGGATCAGGCCAGGCTGGATCGGGTTGGACGCAGCGTACAGCGTGTCGGCCGACAGCTTGGTGCCGAGCGCGGTGTTGAGCCGCGGCGTGAGCCACTGGAGGAAGGGACGGGAGCGGCCGACGTGGTTCTCCCAGAACCGCGACTGGGACTCGTGCAGCCCCAGGCCCGCGGCCTCGTCGAGGAAGGTGCCCTCGTTGCCCGCGCGAGGGATCCCCTGCTCGTACAGGCCGTGGCCCGCCTCGTGCAGCGTGCCGCCCAGGCCGGAGAGCAGGTCGTCGGCGTGCAGGTGCGTGGTGATCCGCACGTCGCCGGCCCCGAGCCCGATCGTGAACGGGTGCTCGCTGGCGTCCAGGCGTCCGTTGTCTCCGAGGAACCCCATCGCGGTCAAGACGTCCCGGTGCAGGCGCTCCTGCGCCGCGAGGTCGTAGGGGCCGGCGGGGAGGCTGGCGGACGGGTGGGCGGCACCCGCTGCGAGGAGCGGTTGCAGGCCCTCGGCGAGCCGCGCGAACATCGGCCGCAGCTGGGCGAGGGTGGTGCCGGGGTCGAACCCCTCCAGCAGGACGTCGTACGGGTGGCGGGTGGCGTCGATCGCTGCGGCGCGCTCGCGCTCGAGCGCGATCAAGCGCTCCAAGGCGGGCTGGAGGATCGTGGGGTCGTCCTCCGACTTGGCCCGGATCCAGGCATGAAAGCCCTCGGACTGTGCGGCGGACAGCGCCTCGACCAGCCGGGCCGGGGTGGCGAGCGCGCGGTCCCGCTCGCGCCGCAGGGCCCGCAGGGCGCCCTTGCGATCGGGATCGAGGGTGGGGTCGGACTCGGCGGCGGCGAGGCGGTCGCCGACCTGGAGATCGACCAGGCGCTCGTGGCGCAAGCGGGCGATCAGCGACAGCTGACGAGCGCGGGCCGCGCTGCCGGCGGGCGGCATCATCACCTGCTGGTCCCACTCTAAGAGGCCCACGATGGCGCCGAGGTCGGCGACGGGGCGGGTGACCTCGACGAGGGCGTCCCAGGCGGCGGTCACGCGGACTCCACCGCGAGGCGGTCCCGCAGCGCGCGCTTCTCTCGGCCCGACAGGCTGGAGCCGTCGATCAAAGGGTCCAGATCGCCGCCGGCCAGGGCCTGGCGCACGATCCCCAGCTCCTCGCGGGACAGGAAGGCGCCTCCGAGGCGGTAGTCCTCGAACGCTTCCCAGGCCATCGGCACCCAGGCCTTGACCAGGGATCCGATCGCCTCGCCGTACACCCGGATCTCGTACTGGGCGTGGGCGTCGATGCGCAGGGCGAGGAAGTGCAGCAGGTTGTGCAGGTCGATCTTCCAGTACCACTGCGTGTACGTGTTGAGCGTGAGGTTCACGCGGGCGAGCTCGCGGGCGACCTGGGGGGCGCTCGGATCGACCGGCGTGCCGTCTCCGGTGTCGTTGATCAGCTGCTCGTAGGTGCCGTAGGCCTGGGTGGCATCGCGGCGCAGCAGCTCGATCACGGCGGCGGCCTGCTCGTCGGACAGGGTGTCGCCGCGGCCTTGGCGGTTGGTCGAAGACTGGACCGCGACGTGCTCGGGGCGGGGCAGGTACACCTCGCGATCGAGGATGCTGTAGCGGGCGCTGTACTCGTTGACGTTCGCGGTGCGGTGGCGGATCCACTGGCGGGCCACGAAGATCGGCAGCTTGACGTGCAGCTTGATCTCGCACATCTCGAGCGGCGTCGTGTGGCGGTGGCGCATGAGGTAGCGGATGAGTCCGCGGTCGTTGCGGACCGATCGGGTGCCGCGGCCGTAGGACACGCGCGCGGCCTGCACGATCGCGGCGTCGTCGCCCATGTAGTCGACCACCCGGACGAACCCGTGGTCGAGCACCGGGACCAGCCGGAACAGCGCGTCCTCGAGCGCGGGGACGGTGGGACGCCGGGTCGGCTCGGGAGGCGCGGCGAGCAGCTCCTCGAGATCGGCCTGAAGGGCGGGGTCGAGGGCGCGTTCGCCGGCGGAGGAGGTCGGGTCGTGGGTCATCGGTGGGCCTCGGCGGTGGCCGCGGGGGGTGCGGTCCCGGCACGGTCGTAGCGTCCTGGGGATGGCGTGGGCAACCGGGCCCTTGACGTCGGAGGAACGGACGGGCACGAGGGGCCGCTGGAGCCCCTGGAGGACCCGATGAGCACTGCAAGTGAGCCCCTGCTGCGCTGGCTTCGGGCCCGGATGGATGCGCGCGGCGAGAACACGGCGTCGCTGGCGTCCGCGTTGGGCCGCTCGCGCGGAGAGGTCCGGCGCCTGATGACCGGCAGCATCCCGATGACGGTGGACGACCTGCTGCGGATCTCCGAGGTGCTGGAGGTGTCGGGCGAGGATCTCGGGCTCGATCCCCAGGCGGCGGCGTCGCTGGAGGCGTCCGAGGAGGACTTGCCGGAAGAAGGGCCCCACTGGGACAACCAGCCCTCGGTGCTGGCCCACGTGGCGTTCGATCACGGCATCGACGTGATGCTGCTCGCCGTCACCGACGACCTGCCCGAGGACTGGGGCGGCCCCGAGGCGGTCCGCGCCAAGTATGCAGGTCAGGAGCTACCGATCGGGCTGGACGCCGCGTACCATCACGCGATGGACCCGGTGTTCGGGCCCGATGCCCTGGAGATCACGCTGTCGTTCGACGTGCTGTACCGGTGTCGGCTCCCGTGGCACGCGATCCGGCGGGTGGTGTTCACCCCGCTGCGTCCCGAGCCGCCCGAGGCAGCACCCAAGACCCCCGACGGGCCGCACCTACGCCTGGTCTGAGCCGCGTGCGATCTGGCGGTTGGTCCACCACACGCCGCCGACGATCAGGCCCACGGACAGGCCGACCAGGGGGTTGGCGTAGATCGTCCCGATTTGATCGATGATCCACGGGCCGACGAGGTGGCCGGTCCACACGAACGCGCCGGTGGTGAACAGCAGTCCCAGCGCGTCCCAGGCGACGAAGGTCCCGATGGGCATGCGGGAGGCTCCGGCGACGATCCAGGTGATCGCCCGCATCCCGACCATCACCCGCCCGACGAGCACGGCCTTGCCGCCGTTGTCGACCAGGAGGGTCCGGGCGTACTCCACCTTGTCGGCCTGCAGGATCCCCCGGGACACCGCCGCCCCGATCAGCCGCTCGCCGAAGGCCCGGCCGAGCAGCCAGCACAGCACGTCGCGGATCAAGAACCCGCTGCCGGCGACGACCCACGCAACCAGCGGTCCGCCAAACCCACCTGACTGAATGCCCGCCCAGGTGCCGAGGATCTCCTCGGGGATCGGCACGCCGATGCCGCAGAACACGCACGCGATCCAGATCGCGACGGGGTCGGAGAGCGTCTGGGCCAGGCTGTCGGTCAGCAGGGGGCACGCTCACGGGACGAAGGGCAGATCAGACCCTCGCCCCGTACCACGCGCGGAGGAGGTGCGCGTGGCGGGGAACCGACGGAGACACCGCGCCGGCCTCGGTGGACGGGCAGTGCGCTCGGTGGGTGGACCGGCTGTCCGGGTCTGCCGACGGCCTCAGGCCTGCGCCAGCCGATCCTCGATCTCCCGCAGGAGCTGGCCCGCGGGCCCGGTGCGGTGGGTGCGGATGCACTTCTTGTACGCCTTCCACAGCTCGGCGAGGACGCCGTCGTCGGCGAGGCGGTGCTCCTCCATGTAGGCATCGTTGATCGACAGGCTGGAGCCGGCGACGCTGCGGCGGGAGTGGAGGCTGCGGAGGGCGCCGACAAACAGCTCGTCTGCGTTGTCGTGCCCGCGCTTGACGAGCTCGTGGTACGCGTGCCAGACCATGCTCTCGGGAAGGAAGTCGCCGCAGCGGGACGCGCTCGCCCGCAGCGTTCGGACCAGATCCCGGGAAGTCATCGTGTCGTCGACGAGGATCTCCGTGCTCATTCATGCCTCCGGCGTGGTTCGGATGTGGGTTCGGACAGTGACTGGGTTGTGGGCGGCGGTGGAGGAGCCTCAGACGCAGAGCTCCCCGATCGGCCGCTCCCGCGAGTCTATCACGGACCCGCGATCCGCTCCCGTCCGGACCGCATGGATCCAGCGACGATCCGGGTTGGTACCGGGAACATCCCGTGGACAGGCCGATCGTGGGAGGGCCTTCGCGTGACAGCGAACGGGCGGTCGGTGATGGAGGCCGGAGCAGGAGGTCGGGCGGGTGGCGCGCATCGCACAGTACGCACGTCGGGTCAGGGTGGATCGCGTGGGACCGATCGGGGCCCTGGCGGTGGTGTCGGTGCTCGCGGGCGCGTGTCGACCCCTCCCGCCCCGGGGCACCGCTGCGGCCGAGGTGGCGGCGTCCACGGCGCGGGTGGTTCACCTGCCGACCGACGAGGACCATGTCTCCGTGGTGTGGGCATTGGATGCGGGCTTCGCGCGGAGTCGGGATGGCGAGGAGGGCCTGGCGATGTGGGCGGCTGGGGCGCGGGCCGACAGCACCCCCCAGGGCGTGCGGGTGTCGCTGGACGTCGGTCCGGACCTGATCCTGTGGCAGGCGCGGTGTGCCGCACCGGGAGACGCCTGTGTCCACGCGCTGAATGGGTGGTTGCTTCCTCCGACCGATGCCGGGCTCGAGCGCCCCTCGCTCCGGGAGGATGCGGCGGTGGACCTGCGTGAGGCCACGGCCGATCAGACCGCCCGCTGGGCCCTCCGGGCCTGGCTGTTTCCGACGCTCCCTCAGGGCAAGCCGCCGGCGGGTGGGCTCGCGGCGATCGCCGTGGTTCGGGGGGCGGATGTCCGGGCGTGGGACGACCGGGAGGTCACGCGGGACCGATCCGCCATCGGGCTGTCGGGACCGGTCGACGGGGCGCGGATTGCGACGGTGATGTCTGCTTCCAAGGCCCTGTCTTCGGAGATCGGGGAGGCCGACCCAGGGTGGCGACCCCCGCCGGTCACCGGGCGTCGTGTCCTCGTGGTCCCCGGGCCGTCGGTGGCCTGGCGCGTGGCGCTGCCCTCGGGGCCTGCGGGCACGCCCGCCGAGGAGACGGCCCGTCGGATCGTGCTGTTGGCCCGCGATCCCGATGGCGATCCCCCGGACTGCGAGGCCGAGGTCGATGGGTTTGGGGCACCGTGGGCGCAGGCACGCGCCGGGGTCGACACGGTGGGCGCGGAGGCCGCCGGGGTTCCCGAAGCGGTCACCGCGATGAAGACCTGGCTGGACGCCCAGGCCCACCCTCCGGATCTGGCGTTGGGACGGCATCGCTTGGGACGGCACCTAGACCACGCGGAGTCCACACCCGGCTGTGCGCTGGCGTGGGCCACGGGTGCGGTCGCGCTGGGCGTCGCCAACCCCTTGGTGTCCGCGCGGATGCACCGTGACGATCCTGTCCCCGACGACCTGGTGGCGGCGGTGCTGCCTGCGGATCCGCTCCGGCTCGTGCTGGTCGCACCCGACCCGGTGGCCGCGGCGGACGCCGTGCGGCTGGGTCTGGGGGATCGGGTGGAGGAGGTTCGGGTCGAGCCCCAGCTTCCGTGGCTCGATGGAGGCTGACGCCGGTCACGCTGTCGGGACCACCGTCCATCCGTCCACCAGCAGGGCGGGGGCGTCGACGTGGCCGACCCGGTCGGTGTCGCTGGCGATCCCGACCACCTGCTGCAGCCCCTCGATCAGGTTGCCGACGAGCCGCACGTTGCGCAGCACGCCCTGGTGTCCTGAGGCGTCGCGTACAAAGCCCTCAAAGGGGATGTCGAAGGCGCCGGTGGTCTCGTCCAGGCCGTCCAGGGACCCGAGCTCATCCACCTCGATCGCCGTGCCCCCGAGGTCGCTGAGCAGGGCGTTGATCGTCCGCAGGCCGGCGTTGAGGACGAGGTTGGAGGGCTGGACCCGGCCCTCCCGGACGTGGCCCGTGGGCTTGAGGTCGAGCGCGCGGGCTTGCTCGGGGGTGAGCAGGTGGGCGGACACGCGGCCCTCCCGAAGGATCGCCAGCGGCACCGGCAAGCTGCCCCGCTCGTCGAATCCGAGGGTGCGGATGCCTCCCGGCAGCGAGCCGTCGTCCAACAGGTGGAGGCGGGGAGACAGGCTCACCCCGCCATTGCGCGTGAGGACGGTGCGCTGCGAGGTGAGGGTGTCGTGGTCGAACCGATCGGCGAGCCAGGCGACGATGCGGGCCGTGGCACGGGGCGGAAGCAGGATCCGCTGAGGGCCGAGGGCGTCGACCCGGGTGCCGGTGAGGGCCACCGCCCGGCGGGCGAGGGCCGCGCCCCACGGAAGGCACGCGACGTCGGCGTAGGTTCGTCCGGACATCCGGTCGGTGAGGTGGATCGGCGGATCGTCGTCCAGGGAGACCTGAGAGGACACGTCGTACCGGGTGGCGAGCACCCGCTGTGCGACGCCACGGGAGTTGACGAAGGCCCGTGAGATGCGCTGGTCCTTCCACGTGAACTGGCCGAGGCGGATCCGATCGTGCTCCCCCCGCGCGCCCGCGACATTGTCCATCAGGATCTCGATCCGATCGTCGCGCGTGAGTCCCTCGTGGCGGGGGTCGAGGATGCCCAGGCCCCGCCCCGAGGGGGTGAATCGATCCACGGGCCCGCCCAGAGGCTGGGCGGTGGCCTTGTGTGCCTGGGCGATGGCCTGGGCGATCAGGGAGTCGGCGTCGTCGGGGGTGCCGGTGGCGACGCCTTCGCGTCCCCCGTCCATCCAGACCCGGACCACCAGGGAGGCCGTGGTGGTGGCCTGGTGGCGTGGGGACGCACCGGACTGGGAGACGAGCTCGACCGCGTCGACGTCGGTGCGCAGGAGCTCCACCCCGCCTGCTCCGGCGGCGCGCGCCCGATCCATCACCTGGGCTAGGGCCTGAAGTGCCGGCTCCATCCGTCCTCCTGTGGGGTTCTGGGACCCTACCTGCACCCACGGCGTGGATCCACCTTCCCGCGGTCTGGCACGATGCACGCCGATCGCGCGGCGATCGGTTATGCTCGGCGCTGGGTCGATCCGCTTTGTGGGTGCACCTCGGGCGATCGTCCCAGCCCTCTCCTCTTCCCGGTCCAACGGTTCGGGTTCCGTAGGTTCGATCTCACGTCGAGCATGCTGCCCGCCTCGCCTCCGGGAGTCTCCCGCGCACCGATGAAGCTCTTCCCCGCCTTGCTGCTGCTCCTGCAGGCAGCGGTCGCCCATGCGGCGACCGTGGGGGTCCGCGTGCACGAGTCGGAGGGAGGCCCCCTCACGGAGGCGGTCGTTCAGGCGGTGGCGTGGCATGCCGTCTCGCAGGACGCGGAGCACGACCCGGCCTTCCTGTCGCCGACGTTGTCGGACCGGGACGCCGTCCAGGCGCTGCGCGAGGCGGGGGCATCTCAGCTGCTCGACATCTCGATCCGATGGGCGTCCGAGGCCAAGGTCCTGGAGGGCGGCAAGGTCGTGATGCTGCCGCTGCCGGTGGTGGAGATCGTCGATCGGAGCTTGTCGGGGCAGGGGCTCGTGATCGTCGGCCGGGGAGAGGCGGCGGCCGAGGCCGGGGTCATGGTCGACGGAGACCGCCTGTACGTCGCGCCCGAGCTCGCGCTGCAGCACGCGATGGGACGCGCGATCGACCACGTGCGCTCGCCGGCCTGGGGTGCGGTGGCCAAGCCGCGTCGGCTCCCGGTCGTGGTCGTGGCCGATGCCGCCTGGAAGGCCCGTCATGGCGCCACCTGGCGCGCCGAGATCGCCGCACGGGTGGATCTCGCGAGCCGGCTGCTGGCCCCCGTCGGCATCGCGCTCGACGTGGTCGGCGAAGGGGACTGGCATGCCCCGATCGGGCTCCCGAGTGTGTCGGCGCGTCTCCGCCACCTCGCCGATCAGCCCCGGGTGGGTCCGGAAGAGGCCGTCCGCGTCGGGTTCACCGGGGTGGGACCGGTCTCACGCCTCGGCGGTCCCGAGCAGGTCGGACGCGCGTTCGAGCCCGGCCGCGACGTCGTCATCGTCGACCAGCGGGGCCTGCGCGACGACGGCGATCGCTGGGATGTCTCCAACGAGGCGGTGGCGCTCGCCCACGAGGTCCTGCACGCGCTCGGGGTCCCCCACGAGGAGGAGGTCGGCACGCTGATGAGCTCGCACCACGCGGGCCTGGTCCACCTGGTGTCGGATCGGTCGCGGTCGCTGGCGCGGGCGGCAGTGCAGGCACGCACGGCACACTGGGACGCGGCGTCGGCGATGCTGGTCCTCGCGGATGCGGCCGATCGGTGGTTGGTGGGAGAGCCCACCCGCCAGCTCACGTACATCGTGGGCAACCTCCCCGATGCGCCGGTTCCTGGCACCATCGCGCCGGGCTCGGTGCCGCCGATCGTCGATGCGGCCCTCACGCGGATGTACCTGGATCTGGCTGTGGCCTCTCCGGAGTCGGCCGCGTCCCACACGGCGGCTGCCCTGGTCCATGCGGGGGCGGTCCGCACTGGCGCGCCGTGGCTGGCCGATGAGCTGGGGGACCACCTCCCGCCGCTGCGGCTGTCGCCCTCTCCCGCCCTCGCGTCTGCCAGCGATGCCGGCACCTGCGATCCGATGGACCACGCGGTGCCCGAGGCGCCGGTCCTCCCCACGATGAACGGCGGTACGGGCCTGGTGCGCGACGTGCCGGCCAAGGGTGCCGGTCGCGCGGACTGACCGGCCTTGCAGCCTCCGCGACGGGGCGGGTGCGCGGTGGGTCGACGTCTCCTGTCGTGGCGCATGCCATCCGGTGCGATCGACCCGCTGAGGGCCTCCGCGCTCGGACTAGCGGACGATGATCGGGTCTTCGCCGAGGTCGACGAGGGGCTCGTCCCGAATCCAGGCCTCGCCGATCTTGCGCGTGACCGTGAGCTCCGCCGACAGCTCGCCGAACTGCACCTGGATGACGTAGTCGGACAGCACGGCCCAGCACCCGGGGAACGCGGTGATGGTGTTGGAGTCGAGGGTGAACGTGCCGTCGACGTCGGCGATGTCGGTGGCGAGGTCGCCGGGCGGGACGTCGACGCGGTCGCGCAGGCGGAGGCTCGCACCCTCCGCGGCGCTGCCGTCGGCGGTCTGGACCTGGCCCACGATCTGCAGCGACACCCCCTCGATCCGCTCGACCTCGCCGGAGCAGGCGTCGGTGCCGGTGTCGTCGGTGTCGTCGAAGTCGGGACGGACCTCTTCGGGGCTGCAGGCGGCGAGGCACAGGGCAGCCCACCAGGGGGCGCCGTGGCGGATCCAGGCCGGGTACTGCACGCCCATCGTCCCTCCGAGCTCGCGACCCCGCCGGTCTAACCGTGGTCCTGGCTTCGGTCGGCGGCGGCCGGTCGGATCCCACCACGCCCTGACATCCCTTGGGGCCCAGCCGTCCCGTTCCGTGACGCCCACGTGGACCCAGGTGCCCGGGTGCGGGGGTCCGATTACGGGGTGGGCCCCCGACGGAAGTCTGGAGCAGCCCATGGCCGAACCCTTGGTACAAAGCGATCGATCGGTGATCATTCACCGTGTCGTTGCCGAGATTCCGCGGCACCCGCCCGACGTCGGCGATCCGGCCCTGTTCGAGGCCTTCGTGCGCACCGTGCTCGACCGGGTGCGGGGCCCGTTCCTCGCCCAGCACGGCCCCACGGAGATCCTGCGGTACCTCCAGATCGCGTGGCGCGCGGTGCTTCGCCGGTCCCGCGGGGAGCTGTTGTCGGACGTCCGGCCGGCCGGCACGCGGGGCATCCACGTGCTCACGGTGATGGACGACCAGCCGTTCATCATCGACACCGTGCGCCTCCAGCTTCGCCGAGGGGATGCCACCTACTGGAGCGGGTTCCACGTCATCTATGAAGTGGAACGCGATGAATCCGGTGGAATCGTCTCGGTCGGTCAGGGCGGCGAGCGCGAGTCGCTGGTGCTGCTGGAGGCCGATGGCGGGCGCTTGCTCGGCGACCTCGACGACGCCCGAGCGCGGCTGCGGCTCGCGTTGCGGATGGCCGAGCTCACCGTGCGCGACTTCGGCCCGATGCGCCGGGCGGTCGAGCATGTGGTCGACCGGTGCGAGGCGCTCGCCGAGTCCCAGCCAGACCAGGCTGCGATGTGGGGCGAGACCGCGGCCTTCCTGCGCTGGCTGGTGCGCGAGAACTTCGTGTTCATGGGGGCCGACGTCGACGGCACGGCCCTGGGGATCCAGGTCGAGGAAGGGAAGTACCACGGCACCCCCGAGGGTTCGTGGTCACCACCTCACCCGCCGGGCACGGTGCGGGTGCGCAAGGCGCGGCAGGAGTCGCCGGTGCACCGCGCAGGCCGCATCGACGAGGTGCTCGTCCACGTCGGCGAGGGCACGCCCTACGAGGCCCACCTGTTCTTGCGTGGGATGTTCACCTACCGGGGCGTCACCCAGCCCAGTCGGCATGTGCCGATCCTGCGCGGCGTGCTCCGCGAGGAGCTGTCGTCCCAGGAGGCCCGTCCGGGAACCTTCCGGTACAAGGGCATCGCCAACGTCTTCGACAGCCTGCCCACCGAGTTCCTGTTCACCACGCCGCGCGATGCGATCAGCCGGATGGTCGAGCTCGTGCTCGACACCGAGACGGCGCAGGAAGTGGGCGCCACCGTGCTCCGCGGCGAGGACGACAGCGCGTTCTGCCTGGTGAGCATGCCCAAGGGCTCGTACAGCGAGGACCTGCGGCGCGACGTCGAGCAGGAGATCCGAACCCGCCTGGGGTGCTCCTACCTGGACCACGGCCTGTTTGTGGGCCGGTTCGATACGTTGCTCCTCCACTTCTACCTCACGGGCCTGTCGCGCTCGAGCGACACGGCCATCCAGGGTCTGGTGGACGTCATCCGGGAGCTCGCGACCCCATGGACCGCCCGCTTGTGGCTGGCCCTGGAGGCCCATGTCGGGGAGGCCCGAGCGGATCACCTCGTCGACACCTACGCCCGCGCCTTCCCCGATTCCTATGTTCGAAACACGCCCATCGAGCGCGCGGTCGCGGACCTCACCTGCCTGGAGGCGCTGTCCGACGAGGTCCCGGTCAACGCCGACCTGTTCGAGGGCGACGACGGACGGCTGATCCTCCGGGTGTTCCAGGCCCACGATGTCCTGCTCACCGAGCTGCTTCCGGTGATCGGCAACTTCGGCCTGCGGGTCCACAGCTCATCGGCGGTCAACGTCGCGTCTCGGGGTGCGCGCCTCACCCTGGACACCTTCGTCCTCAAGCTCGACGAGGCCGGCAAGGCCGCCTTGATGGCGCACAAGGACGTGTTCCTGGAGGCGCTCGCCGCGGTGTTCGCCCACCGGGTCGACGACGATCCGCTCAACGAGCTGTCCGCCACGGCAGGCATCGGGTGGCGCCGGGTCGACGTGCTGCGCGCCTACATGCGGTACATGCGCCAGCTCGGCGTGCACCTGTCCGCCCCCCGGGTCCAGTCCATCCTGCTCAGCCGACCCGAGCTGTGTGGGGAGGTGCTGGAGTGGTTCAAGCGGCGGTTCGACCCCGAGCTGGACGCGCCGTCGCGCACCGAGACGGCCAAGGAGGCGGAAGACGTGGTGCGGGAGGCGTTGCGCCGCCTGCCGTCGCACGACGAGGACGTGGTGTTCGGCGGCCTGGTCAACCTGGTCGACGCCACGGTGCGAACCAACGTGTTCCGGGACGATCGTCCGTCTTGGTACATCAGTTTCAAGTTGGACTGTACGCGCATCAAGGCGCTCCGGGACGCGCCGTCCGTGCCGATGGTCGAGGTGTATGTCCACAGCCGTGAGGTGGAGGGCGTCCACCTGCGCTTCGGGCGCGTGGCCCGCGGTGGCTTGCGGTGGTCCGATCGGGCGGACTTCCGCACCGAGGTCCTCGGGCTGGTCACCACCCAGCAGGTCAAGAACGTCGTGATCGTGCCGGAGGGCAGCAAGGGAGGGTTCTACCTCCGCGACCCCGAGCCCGATCCCGGCGCGCGCCGGGCCCAGGCCGATCGGCTGTACGAGACGTTCATCCGGGGCCTGCTCGACGTCACGGACAACGTGGTGGACGGCGCGATCGTGCCGCCGCCCCAGGTGGTGCGTCAGGACGTGGACGATCCCTACCTGGTCGTCGCCGCCGACAAGGGCACGGCCCACCTGTCGGACACCGCCAACCGCATCAGCGTGTCGTACGGCTTCTGGCTCGGCGACGCCTTCGCGAGCGGGGGATCCAACGGCTACGACCACAAGAAGGTCGGGATCACCGCCCGGGGTGCGTGGGTGCTCGTGCGCCGGCACTTCGCCGAGATGGGGGTCGATCCGTTCACGGAGACCTTCCGCTGCGCGGGCATCGGCGACATGGGCGGCGACGTGTTCGGCAACGGGATGCTGGCGTCGCGCACCACCAAGCTGGTCGCGGCGTTCAACCACCTGCACATCTTCCTCGATCCCGATCCGGATCCCGAGGCCAGCTGGATCGAGCGCAAGCGCATGTTCGACGCGGGCGGCCGAGAGGGAGGCTGGGATCGGTACAACCCGTCCGTCCTGAGCGAGGGGGGCGGCGTGTACGACCGCTCGGCGCGGGCGGTGCCGCTGTCGACCCAGGCGCGGGAGATGCTCGGGCTGCCGGACGCGGAGGCGTCCCCCGAGGACGTGATTCGCGCGATCCTGCGGCTCGACGTGGACCTGATGTGGTCGGGCGGGATCGGGACCTACGTCAAGGCCTCGCACGAGACCCACGAGCACGCCGACGATCGCACCAACGATCGGTTCCGGGTCGATGCCCACGAGCTGCGGTGCCGCATCGTCGGGGAGGGGGCCAACCTCAGCCTCACCCTGGCCGCGCGGCGTGAGGCGGCGCTGCAGGGCGTGCGCCTCAACACCGACTTCATCGACAACTCGGCTGGCGTCGACATGTCCGACCACGAGGTCAACCTCAAGATCCTGCTCAACGGGGTGGTGCGGCGCGGTGCGCTCGACGAGACGGCCCGCAACGAGCTGCTGGAGGCGCTGACCGAGGAGGTCGCCGAGGCGGTCCTGGCCAACAACGACACCCAGGGCCGTCAGATCAGCCGGGATGCGCTGCGGAGCCAGGTCGACATCTTCCCGTTTGCCCGGGCGATCGCCTTCATCGAGCAGCACTTCGGGGTGTCGCGGATGCGTCTGGGTCTGCCCGACGAGGCCCAGCTGCGGGCACGGGCGGCGCGTCAGGAGGGGCTCACCCGGCCCGAGCTGGCGATGCTGTCGGCGTGGGTCAAGCGGTGGGTGTACGCGGAGCTCGTCCGGAGCGGCCGCGCGCGCACGCTGTACGACTACCCGCTGTACCTGCGCGGCTACTTCCCGGGCACCGTGCAGGAGCGCTACCTCGACGACATCGTCCAGCATCAGCTGGCGGACGAGATCGCGATGACGGTCGTGACCACGCGCATCGTGGGCGACGCGGGCGCCGCGTTCTTGCCGATGGCGGTCGAGACCACCGGACGAAGCGTGTTCTCGGTGTGCGACGGCTACCTGCGCGCCCAGGATCTCGCCCGGGCGTACGAGGTGCGCGCCACCCTTGAGGAGCTGCGCACCTCGGTCACCCTCAGCGCCCTGTACGGGGCGTGGAATGCGGTGGACGCGGGGTGTCGGGAGGCGGTGCGGTTCTGGCTGTCGGCCGGCCAGCGTCCCCCGACCGACGACGAGATCGGCGCCATGCTGCCGGCGGTCGACGAGGTGTACGCCGTGCAGACCGACGAGATCGCCCGCCGAGACGCGGCGTTGGTCCAGCGGATGCGCCACGACGAGATCCCCGAGCACGTCGCCCACGCGGTGCTCAAGGCCAGCTACCTCAACGTGGCACTGATGGTGTGGAGCCGGGCCAAGCACGGCAACGTGCCCCTGCACGATGTGGCCGTGATGCAGATCGCGGTCGGTCGGGCCAGTCGGCTGCAAGAGGTCGTCGAGCGCCTGCGCCGGCAGGCGGCCTCGGGCGACTGGGAGCCCATCGCCCTGAGCATCCTGCTGCAGCGGTTCGTCAAGCGGCTGCGGGAGCTGGTGCGCTCGCTGGACCACGCGGACCTGTCGGGCAGCGTCGACGAGCTGGAGCCGCGGCTGGCGGCGGGGCGTCTGGCCGACGTCCGGGCCCAGGTGGACGCGGTCGTGCCGCCTGCTGCGGAGGGTCCGCTGGACCTCGCGGCGCTCACGGTGCTCGAGGAGCGCGTGGCCGGTGCGATCGCGCGGCTGAGCGAGTGAGCGGCGATCGGGGCCCCGCGTGGGTGTTCGTGCGGCACGGCCAGAGCGTCGCCAACGCCGAGCGCTGGTTCTCGGGCCACGTGGACACGCCGCTCACCCCCGTCGGCCAGGCCCAGGCCGAGGCGCTGGTCGGGGTGCTGGCCGAGCATCCCCTGGTGCGGGTGGTGTCCAGCGATCTGCAGCGCGCCCACCACACGGCCTCGCCGGTCGCCCGCGCCCGCGGTCTGACGGTGCAGACCACGCCAGCCCTGCGGGAACGCCACCTCGGCGCCTGGTCGCGGGTTCCGGTCGAGGAGGCCCCCGAGGCGTTGTTCGAGGTCTTGCACGACTTTCGTCGGCGGCCCCCGGAGGGGGAGTCCCTCGCCGACGTGGCGTCCCGGGCGATCGCGTGGCTGGACACCCTGCCGCCGGTGGAGGGACCCACGCTGGTCGTCGCGCACGGAGGGGTGCTGCGGGCGTTGCTCGGGTTGATCGACGGCCTGCCGGAGGCGGAGATCCCGCGGCGGCAGGTCGCGAACACCCAGGCCTTCGTGCGTGTCGTGCGTCCCGAGGTGTGGCGACGCCTGCACGCGCGCTGCCTCCCGGACTAGGACGCTCCGCCTGCCCGGAGGTCCCATGGCCGACGTCGTCCCCCCTTCGACCGGTCGCGCCCAGGGGGTGCGCCCGATCGACACCCGCACCGAG
>JAUHWK010000367.1 GCA_030424555.1 bacterium
CTCGGCAACACGATCCGCAGCGACGACGATGGCAGCACGCTGTCCCGCACCGCCGACTTCGAGGCCATGCTCGCCACGACCGCCCCCAGCGACGCCCGGCTGTCGGCCGCCTGGGACGCGTACGCACCGCTGCGCACCTGGATGGGTGCGGTCTCCGTGGATCCCGCCGCGATCGGCGCCGCCGGCGTCTTCACCGTTCAGGATGTGGAGGCCCGGCCCCAAGCGGTGTTCGAGGCGGTCCAGGCCGCCACCTTGCCAGCGCTCACCGATGCCGCCGACTGTGCCGAGTCCGACCCGTTCGCGGTCGCCGGCGACGACACCCGCGGCTGTGCGTCGTCCAACGCCCCGTTCGTCGAGATCCAAGGCGTGCTCGACCTGCCCGCGTTCCAGACCGGCACCCCGCCGTACAAGAACCTGGAGGACGGGGGCGGCATTCCCGTGGTGAACGGCGCCGTCTCCCCGGTCGGCACCCATCCCGTCCAGGTCACGCTCACCCTCCCGATCGGCACGGCGCCGGCTGAGGGGTGGCCGCTGGTGATCTACGGCCACGGCACCAACGGCTCGTACACGTCCGGGGTGCGCACCGGCGTGTCCTCCGCGCTGTCCGGGTTCGACGTCGGCGACGACACCGTGGCGTTCGCCACCCTCGGGTTCGACGCGCCGATGCACGGCCCGCGCGCCTTCCCCGAGAACCACGACCCGGCCTGGCTGGAGGTCGATCCCCACGCCTACGACGCCGACGTCTTGTTCTTCAACCCGATCAACCCCCGCGCCGCGCGCGACAACGTCCTTCAGCAAGCGGCCGACCTGTGGACCCTCACCCGCTGGGCCGACGAGATCGGCGTGGCCGCCGAGGACAGCCCCACCGGAGAGGCGATCGCGTTCGATCCCGCCAACCTGTACTACCTGGGCCACAGCCAGGGCGGCGTGGTCGGCACGTTGTACGCAGCCTACGAGCCCCGCGTCCGGGCGATCGCGCTGTCGGGTGCTGGCGGCCTCACGATTCGGTCCTTGCTCGGCAAGACCAGCCCCAACGACATCCCCGCGGCGATCCGGGTGGCGCTCGCCGACCCCGCGATCGACCGGGTCCACCCGCTCCTCAACATCGCCCAGGCCCTCGCGGACGGGTCCGACGGCGTCAACTTTGGACGACGGGTCCAGGTCCTGCCGTTCGAAGGCAACGACCCCAAGCACGTGCTGATGATCGACGGCGTCGGCGACACCTACACGCCCGACAGCACGACGTACGCCCTCGCCCGGGGCTTGGCGCTCCAGCAGATGGTCAACGGCAACCCCGAGTTCGACCTGCTCACGGTCGTGCAGCCACCGGTCAAGGGCAACGCGTCTCGCGGCATGACCGGGGTGGTGTCGCGCTACGCGAACGCCGGAGACGACGCCCACTTCGTGCTGTTCGACCGTCCCGAGGTCATGGTGACGATGGCCCGCTACTTCGCGACCGCGGTCCTGGACGAGCAGCCCACCGTGGAGTGACGCGGGGGCTCAGGCGCCCGCGCCCCGCCACCGAATCCACCGCCGCAGCACCGACGCCACCGTGGGCGTCAGCTTGCGGCGGCGCGCGGCGTCGCCCACCCGCTTCCAGGCCTCGGCACGGGTGGGGTACGGCAGGACCAGGCTGGACAGGGCGTCGGCCTTGAGGCCCTGGGCGATCGCGAGCACGCCCGGCGCCAGCAGCTCGCCCGCGTGGGGCCCCACGACGGTGGCCGCGATCAACCGCCCCCGGGGGTCGATCCACGCACGCAGGAAGCCTGCCTGCTCCCCTCTCGGTGCGCCTTCCACCCGGCCCCGATCCAGGTCCGACCAGGGGATGGTGATCGGCACGACGCCCCGGGTGGCGCGGAGGTGAGCCACCGAGGGACCCACATGGGCCAGCTCCGGATCGGTGTAGGTCGCGGCTGGGGGGTGGGGCGTGGTCCACCGTGCTGTGGGCGCCACGAGGGCGTTCTGGACCGCCAAGCGCGCGTGGGCGTCCGCGACGTGGGTGAACCCGCCTCCGATCACGTCGCCGATCGCGTACACGCGGGGGTTGGCGGTGCGGAGCCGGTCGTCCACCACGACCCCCTCCCGTCCCACCGGGATGCCCGCCGCCTCGAGCCCCAGGCCCTCGACGTTGGGGGTCCGTCCCAAGGCCACGACGACCCGATCCACGGCGAGCGGCGTGGGCTGGCCTGCCAGCCGGACCTCGAACCCCTCCTCGACCCGGTCCACGCCGTCGATCCCCGTCCCCAGGTGGAGCCGGACCCCGTCGCGGACCAATGCAGCCTCGACCACCGACGCCGCGTCTGGATCGTCGCGTGGGAGCACCCGGGGCGCGAGGTCGACCAGGTCCACGGCCGTCCCCAACCGGGCCATCGCCTGCGACAGCTCGGCCCCGATCGGCCCCGCCCCCAGCACAGCCACCCGCTGGGGAAGGCCCTCCAGCGTCCAGACCCCGGCCGCGTCCAGCACCTCGGGATGATCGAGCCCCGGGATGGGCGGACGCGCGGCCCGCGCGCCGGTCGCGACGATCGCGTGGGCGAACCGCAGAGCAGCGTCTCCGACGGCCACCACGTCCGGTCCGACGAATCGGCCTTCTCCGAGGAACACGTCGATCCCGGCGTCCTGGAGGCGGGCCACGCCGTCGTGGGGCGCGATGTCGGCCCGCACCGACCGGGCGTGTCGAAGGGCGGTCTTTCCGTCGTGCGCGGTGGAGACCTGCCCAGCGGCGCCCGCCAGCAGCGCCTTGGACGGCACGCAGCCGACCACCAAGCAGTCCCCTCCGAGCAAGGCCCGCTCCACCAGCGCGACCCGCGCGCCCAAGCCTGCCGCACCGTGCGCGGCGACGAGTCCGCCCGGCCCTCCCCCGATCACCACCAGGTCGTACCGATCCCGGGGAGTGGGGTTGCGGTGCGCGGCGGGACGGAGGTGGCCGAGCAGGCGGGCATCGTCCGGATCGTCGGGACGGACGCCCTCGAGGCGGGGCGAGACAGGTGTCATGGCACGTCCTTCACGGCGTCGGGGAGGGCCTCGGTGAGCGCTCTGTGGGCGACCCGCGTGACGGCCACGGTCACGGCGACCGTCGCCAGCAGCCCGAGCCCGGTGAGCGCGAGCCCGGCGGCGCCAAGGTCGGGGCGCGCACCGGACGCCACCGCCCCCACGTCGCCCAGCGCGCTGCCTGCCACCACGTACATCACCGTGCCCGGCACGATCCCGAGCGCCGTGGCCCAGGTGTACGACCACGGGGACACCCGGGTCGCGCCCAGCCCCACGTTGAGCAGGCTGAACGGGAACACCGGCGACAGCCGCAGGAGGAACACGATGCGGGGCCCTTGGGCGGCGATCGCGGCGTCGACTGCCTTCCAGCGCGCGTCCTCTGCGATCCACGCCTCCGCACGGTGACGGAGCAAGGTGCGCCCCAGGCCGAAGGCCCCCACCGCCCCCATCACCGCCCCCGGCACGACCGCCAAGGTCGCCCACACCGGTCCCCACGCAGCCCCCGCCGCCAAGGTCAGCGGCGAGGCCGGCAACAGCAGCACGGTCGCCACCGCGTACACGCAGGCAAACGCCGCCAGGCCCCATCCACCGAGGCCTCGGACCGCGTCGGTGGCCTCCGCAGACCAGCGAGCGATCGGGAGCACCTGGCCGATCCCGATCACGCCGACGACCAGTGCGGCCGCGCCGACCCATCGCGTGACCTGCTGCGTCTGTGTCACAGCACCTCCAGGCGCCTTGGGTACGCGCCGGGCTGGTGGGTGGTCACCGCACCAACAAGGGAACCGTCTCGACCGAGCGCTCGGCCCAGCGTCGCTTGTACTCGAGATCCCCCCCGAGGTCGTAGTCGACCAGGTGCTCGTGCGCGCACAGCCAGGCGATCGTCTCCGCTTGCATCAGGTTGCCGAGGCCGAACGAGCGCTCCGACTCCGCAAAGCTGATCTGCAGGCCGCGGTAGCTGGTCCCCGCGAGGCCGCCGAGCACGTACCCGACCAGCGCGTCGTCGACGTAGGCGCGGGTGACCCGGAGCGCGCCCCGTGCGGCCAGGCGAGGCACCATGCGCGCGTAGAACCGACGCATCGGGCCATCGTCGATCCCGACGCCCTGCAGCCCCTTCCATGACTGCGCCTCGACCTCGAGGATGGCCTCGTACACCTGCCGGGCCTCGTCGGGTGCCACGTCCGACAGCACCTCGATCCGGTACCGCCCCTCGGCCTTGCGCGCGTCGCGACGCAGGTTCTTCCGAAACCGGCCCGTGCGGCGCGACAGGAACCCGTCCCACCCTCCGGCCAGCGACGCCACCCGTCGGACGGCAGGCTGCCCCAGGCGAAGCTGAAACCGGCGCCGCAGGCGATGGACCAGGG
>JAUHWK010000368.1 GCA_030424555.1 bacterium
CTGTCCGTGGGCTTCGAACCCGACGTGCAGGGCTCCGTGCGCGTGGGCCGCGGGGGCGTGGAGGAGGTCGAGCTGCGGGGACAGGGCGCGCCGGGCCGCGGGCTTGCGCGGTACCTCGTGGACCTCGAGCTGGCGGGTCACCCACGTGCCATACGCGGAGGCGAGGGCGTCGACCTGGGTCTGGAAGCCCTCGGCCGCGATCACGGAGAGGGGGGTGTCGAGGCGCGCGGCGTGGCGGGCAAACGCCAGCGGGATCAGCTCGCCCGTGTGGTCGGGGTGGCGGTGGGTGTACACCGCCCAGGTGAGCGCGAACGGGTCCAGGCCCGCGCGTGCGAGGCGCTGCTGGGTGCCACCACCGCCGTCGATCAAGACCGTGGTGTCGCCGTGGCGGACGGCGAGCCCTGCGGGTCCGCGATCCGCGTCGGGGAGGGCCGTGCCTGAGCCGAGCACGACCAACGACCAGCTCATCCCTCGGGCTCACCGATCCAGGACCACGCCTCGGACTCCAGGGCGTCGACCAACGCGGCCTCGGCGTGGTCGACCGACTCGAAGTGGCGGAGGTTGCCTGGATACACCCGCAGCGCCTCGGGGACGTCGTCCTCGTCGGGAGACCCGGCGTACGCGGCGACGATGCGTGGCGACAGCGGTGGGACCGCGGTCTGCAGCTCGATGGGATCGGGGAAGGGCTGGATCGTGAGCGGGACCTGACGCCAGAACGCCCGGACGGCGTCCGAGCACTGGCGCAGGGCGCGTCGGACCAGGCGCCGCGGCTCGTCCACCACGATGGGCAGCGGGCACGCGGTGGGGTGGAGCGCGAACGCCCGGACGTGGTGTCGGTGGACCTGCTCGGCGTCGACGCCTGTGCGCTCGCCGACGAGGGCGAGCATGTACCAGGCCTCGGCCTGCAGGGGGTCGACCCGGGTGGCGGCGAGCGCGGCTTCGGCCGCACCGTCCAGGTCGGCGCACTCGAACCGGGCCTGCGCGAGCTGGACCAGGGCGGTGGGGTCGTGGGCGGCCTGGCGCACCACCGACTCCCACACCTGGCGGGCCGTCAGGACGTCGTGGCGCTCGGTCTCGACCGCCGCGAGCAGACGCAGGGCGTCGGGCTCGTCGGGGACCTCGTCCAGCAGCTCCTCGAGCTCGATCGCCGCCCGATCCAGATCGTGGACGCGCAGCGCCTCGTCGATCGACGCGCGGCGCAGGGTCTGTCGGGTGTCCGGGGTGAGGGCCCAGGCCCCTCCGGGGATCTCGTCGTCGGACATCGGCGCCGGCTCAGCCGAGCGCGAGGTAGCCGAGGAACACCACCGCCAGGAGCAAGACGACCACGAGGCCGCCGAGGAGCGGGACGTACTTGGCCAGGTCGTTGGACGGGGCGGCAGGCGCTGGGGGGGCCGGCGGCGGCGACGGCTCCGTGGGCGCGGCGGTCGGGCGGCGCGTGGAGCGGGTGACGGTCGCCTTGGGCACGCCCGTGCCCGTGTCGACGACCGCGGGGGGGGCCCCGTCTTCGAGCCCGCCGCGCAGCGCGATCGCGAAGTGGGCGAACTCGGCGACGTCCTGCACCAGCGCGGGCTCGTCGAGGAGGAACAGCTCGAACCGGACGGCCTCCTCCTTGGTCTTCATCTTGCCCGCCTCGTAGAACGGCAGCGGGTTGAGGTCGCGATCGATCGCCTCGGGCACGTGGCGGAAGGGCAGGTCGTAGGTCTTGTGCAGCCACGACTTGAGCTTGTACCGGGCGTTCAGGATGATGAACGCGTCGTCGGGCGCCACCCCACGGTAGGCCGCGTCGAGGAGATCGAGCTCCTGGGGGAGGGCCTCGCGGGCGGCGCGGAGCAGCTCCTTGGGCGAGCCGTTGCGGGTGTAGGCCCCGGGGAAGTCGCCGTCATCGAGCGGCGGACGGCCGGCGTAGATCAGCTCCTTGGCGACGTTCTGTGCCCAGGGACCGAGCCGGCGGGGGTCGGGGACGGCCGCGACACCCTGGCTGAAGCGCTCGCACGCCGCCTGGAAGCCCTGGCGACCTTGGGTCTCCCCAGAATGGGTCGATGCAATCGCGAAGAACCAGTCGGTGAATCGCTGTGCCATCACCTGGCCCGACTGGGCGTCGCCCCGGCGCCACGATTCGAACAGGACCTGGGTGGACGGCGTGTCCGCGCTCATGTACCGGCCTCGTGTTTCCGAGACGTCCAGCCGCCTCGGCGGGACCCTACCACTGTCGGCGAGGGTGCGTCACGCGGTCGCCGGAACCCGGATCCGGACGGTGGTCACGACGTGCCCGGGCAACCACCGATAGTGGGCCTCCACCGACATCGGCGGGCCTGGTGGATCCAGGTGCAGGGTGACGGCGCTCAGGCCGTCGAGGCCGGGCGTGACCTCGGCTTCGTCGAACCCCACCCAGCGCCGCACCCACGGATCCACCGCCTTGTAGATCGCCTCCTTGGTGGAGAAGCGCAGGAGCAGCGCCGTCCAGCGCCGGTCCAGGGGGAGGGGCTCGATCGCTTGCAGCTCCGCGGGACGAAGCACGCGGGGGGCCACGCCGAGGCGGGCCGGGGCGCGGGTCTCCAGGTCGATCCCGACGGTGACCGCGTCGGTGCCGCGGCGCGCGCGGGCGACCAGGGCGATCGCCAGGGTGCGCTTGTGCGAGACCGATCCGGTCCACCCGTCCGGCACCACGGGGGTGCCCCGGGCATCGGGCAGCACGGGCACCGCGGGGAGACCAAGATCCGCCATTGCGGCGTGCAGCGCGAGACGCCCCCCCACGAACGAGACCTGACGGAAGCCGCGCAGGGTCTGGGCGTGCTGCGCCTCGGCGTCGGGGAGGCGCGCGAGGACGTCGCCCGGGACGGGGTCGGGACGGTCCGGCAAGTGGACCATGCGCGCGAGGCCGTGGGGCATCGCGAGCGCACCGGCGTCCGAGAACGGCGTGGGATCCGCGGCGGGGGTGCCGGGGTGTCCTGCATCGGGAGGGGAGGGGTCGGAGGACATCGTCGAATCTGGGGTCGCACGGGCTGTAGCACGTCCTGTGGACGGACCTGCGGGCACGTCCCGTCCCGTCGACGCCGTCTTGACCCGGATGGACGGTGGCCTTACCGTGCGCGGCGTCCCCGAGTGGGGGACCAGGAGGCGCGTCGTGGGCAAGCGGCTGGTCATCACCGAGAAGCCAAGCGTCGCGCGGGACGTCACGGCGGTGCTCGGCGGGTTCGAGGACCACGGCGACTACTACGAGTCGGACGACTGGATCGTCACGTTCGCGCTGGGTCACCTGCTGGAGCTGTTCGAGCCCCAGGACTACGACAAGAACTGGAAGGGATGGGTCCTGGAGACCCTGCCGATGATCCCCGACCACTTCGAGGTCAAGCCCCGCGACGGCCAGAAGAAGCGGCTCGACATGATCCGCAAGCTCGGCAAGCGCGACGACGTCGAGGGCGTGGTCAACGCCTGTGATGCCGGGCGCGAGGGCGAGATCATCTACCGCCGCATCGCCGAGTACACGGGCATCGACGCCAAGCCTCAGCAGCGCCTGTGGTTGCGCAGCATGACGCCCGAGGCCATCCGCTCCGGCTTCTCGGAGCTGCTGCCCGGTGAGCAGCTCGAGCCCTTGGCGGACGCGGCGTGGCTGCGCGGCGTGGGCGACTGGCTGATCGGCATGAACGCCACCCGTGCCCTGACCAAGCGCCTCAAGGCCCGCAGCGAGCGCGGAGCGTGGTCGGCCGGCCGGGTGCAGACGCCCACCCTCCGCCTGCTGGTCGAGCGCGAGCGGGAGATCCTCGCCCACGAGCCCCGTCCCTACTGGGAGCTCGTCGGATCCTTCGTCCACGGCGACCAGACCTGGCAGGGCCGCTGGTACGACCTGGCGCAGGAGCGCCACCCGGATCGGGACGTCCGCCCCTCGCGTGTGTTCGATCATGCCGTGGTCGAGGCCGTCCTCGCCGCCTGGAAGGACGGGGCTGCCGCGGTGGCGAGCGAGCGTCGCCGCAAGTCGGTGCAGAAGCCGCCGCTGCCGTTCGACCTGACGAGCCTGCAGCGCGAGGCCAACCGACGCTTCTCCATGAGCGCCCGCCGCACCCTCAACGCGGCCCAGCGCCTGTACGAAGCGCACAAGGTGCTCACCTACCCGCGTACCGACTCGCGCTACCTGCCGGCCGACTGGAAGGCGACGCTCGAAGGCGTGATCGGCGCGCTGCAGACCGACGTCACCTACCAGCCGTTCGCCGACACCATCGTGTCCGACGGCCCGCAGAACCTCGATCGCATCCTCGACGACAGCAAGGTCACCGACCACTTCGCGATCGTGCCCACGGGGGAGGAGCCGCCGGCGGATCTCTCTGGGGACGACGCCCGCATCTACGACCTG
>JAUHWK010000012.1 GCA_030424555.1 bacterium
GAGATGGTCGAGGAGGTTCAGGAGCTCGACGAGAAGATCGACGAGAAGCTCAAGAACGCCGACAAGCCCAAGGGCCAGGAAGGCGGTGTCGAGGGCGGCGTCGAAGGCGGCGTGGTCGGCGGGGTGCTCGGCGGCGTCGAGGGCGGCGTGGTCGGCGGCCAACTCGGCGGCGGGCCCAAGGTGTTCCACCACTCCCAGCTCGAGGTCAAGCGCAAGGTCGAGCCGCGCTACCCGTCGGCCGCCAAGGGCCTCGGCCTCGGCGACCAGCGCTGCCGCGCCACCGTCAGCATCGACGAGGCCGGCGTGCCCTACCACGTCAAGGTCACCGGCTGCCCCAACGTCTTTCACGACGTCACCCGCGAGGGCATCCTGAAGTGGCGGTGGTACCCGGCCCGCGACGGTCGGGAGAAGATCGCGGTCCAGACCACGATCCTGATCGTGTTCAAGGAGACCGGCTGACCGGTCCTCCCCCTCCCTGCGCCACCCACAGGCTGAAATCGGCCTCGTGGCAGCCCTTTCACAAGTTGAGCCCAGCCGCTCCCCGGGGTCCCGGTTACCCGCCCCGACGGTCCGGCCCCCACGAACAGAGGACAGACGAGCCATGATGTTGTTGCTTGCCATCGCGGACGCGTTCGCCGAGGACGGCGGGGGCTCCGGCTTCACCCTCGCCGAGATCTGGGCCCACTCCGGTCCGCTCGCCAAGGGCGTCATCATCACCCTGATCCTCATGATGCTCGGGTCGATGATCGTGTCGATCGAGCGCCTGCTGGCGTTCAACACGGCGCGCAAGCAGTCCACCGCCCTCGCGGCCGACATCGTCCCGCACCTGCAGAGCGGCGACATCGGCGCGGCGCTCAACCTGGCCCGCTCCGAGGACTACAAGAGCGCGTACCTGGGCAAGCTGCTGGCCGCGGGCCTCGGCGAGCTCGACCTGCGCCTCGACGCCTACGGCATCGCCAACGCCGAGCGGGCTGTGCACAAGGCCATCGGCCTGGAGATTGCCCGCCTCAAGCGCGGCATGCCGATCCTCGCCACCACCGGCTCCACCGCGCCGTTCGTCGGCCTGTTCGGCACCACCTTCGGCGTCATCAACGCCTTCCAGGGCATGGCCACGGCCGGCTCCGGACTGGCGAGCATCTCCGCGGGTATCTCCGAGGCGCTGATCACCACCGGCGTCGGCATCGGCGTCGCCGTCGTCGGCGTGTGGTTCTTCAACTACTTCAACAACCGCATCGAGAAGGTGACCGAGGAGCTCGCGTCGTCCGAGGCCGACTTCATGGACTGGTCCGAGAAGCAGGTCCAGGCCCTTCACGACGAAGCCAAGGCCGCGAAGTAGTCCCATGGGAGCGAAGCTCGGCAGCGGCGGTGGTCCCATCGCCGACATCAATGTCACGCCCTTGATCGACGTCGTGCGCGTCTTGCTCGTCGTGTTCATGGTCGTCACCCCGCTGCTGGAGTCGGGCCTGCCCGTGGATCTTCCGCAGGCCACCCAGTCCGAGAAGGTCAACGACGTCGGCCAGTTCATCGTCGTGTCGATCACCGAGGACAAGGGCTGGTGGGTCGAGCAGGAGGAGGTGGACGACACCTCCATCGTCAGCGCGCTGAACGCGGAGTTCAACGCCAACCCGGAACGGTCCATCCTCGTCAAGGCCGACAAGGATCTGGAGTACCGGCAGGTTCGCGAGGTGCTCGACATCCTCGCCGAGAACCGCTGGACGAGCGTGCTCGTGGCCGCACAGAACGAGGAGTAGGCAATGGGTGCCCAGCTCGGCGGCGGCGGGATGATGGCGGAGATCAACATGACTCCGCTCATCGACATCGTGCTCGTCGTCCTCATCATCATGATGGTCAACATCCCCATCGAGATCGAGCGGATGGGGGTCAAGCTCCCTGCCGAGATCGAGAAGCGCACCGAGCCGCCCAAGGAGCCGATCCAGCAGCTGGTGGTGATGCTGTACGAGGACGGCGCGCTCGCCCTCAACCGCGTGCGGATGGACGAAGATCGCCTGTTCGGCGAGGTCACCCGGCGGCTGCGCGCGTCCGACAAGAAGATCGTGTTCGTGGACGCCCACCCTGCCCGCACCTGGAACGACGTGATGGACATCGTCGACCTGTCCAAGGAGGCCGGCGCGGAGAAGGTGTCGTTCGCGCGGATGAAGGACGACGGCCCGCTGCCGCCCACGGGGCTGGAGGCTGGCGCGATGCCCCGCGGCGTGTACCCGGGCTCCCCGCGCGCGGTCGGGGCGATCACCACGATCAAGGCCGACGAGCAGTTCCGCCCCGTCGTGCCGCGCATCGAGGCCTGCTGGAACGAGGCGCTGGCGCGGTCGTCCAGCGCGAGCGGGCGCCTGGTGCTGTCGGTCGACATCGGGCCCAGCGGCGAGCTGATGGACCACTCCGTGATGGAGAACTCCACCGAGGACGCCGAGCTCGACGCCTGCGTGATGGAGGCCTTGCCGGGCCTGCGGTTTGCGCCGCTGGGCTACGACGACGAGGGCGTCGGCAAGACCGCGCGGGTCAACTACCCGTTCCTGCTCTCGGGCGGCTGATCGCGCCGTCGGTGCCCCACGGTCGCCTCGGTGTGGCGCCGGGCGACGGGGGCGGGATGCAGGGCGAACGGCAACGGGCCACAGGGTCCCCGGGAGCGGCATGATGTTCGACCTGGCGGAATGGACGACCGCGCGGCGCGCGCTGGTGGACGAGGCGCTCGGGCCGTGTGTGGCCCATGGCTGGCCGTCGTCGTTCGTCGAGGCCGTCCGCTACCCCGTGTTTGGCGGGGGCAAGCGCGTGCGTCCGCTGCTCGCCCTGGCGGCCGCAGAAGCGGTGGGGGCCGCGCCGTCCTGTGCCCTCGCGGCGGCGTGTGCGGTGGAGATGGTCCACACGTACAGCCTGGTCCACGACGACCTGCCCTGCATGGACGACGACGCGGAGCGGCGCGGTCGGCCCACGTCGCACATCGTGCACGGTGAGGCGGTCGCGCTGCTGGCTGGAGACGCGTTGCTGACCGAGGCCTTCGGGGTGCTCGCACGGGCGGATCTGAGCGCCGAGACCCGCGTGGAGCTGGTGCGCCTGCTGTCGGCGGCGGCGGGGGCGGACGGGATGGTCGGCGGCCAGGTCGGCGACGTCACCTGGGGTTCGGCGGGCACGGACCTGCAGGCCCTGCAGGCGGTCCACGTGCGCAAGACGGGGGCGTTGATCCGGTCGGCGGTGGAGATGGGGGCGGTGTCCGCCGGGGCGTCCTCCGAGGCGCGGGCGGCCCTGGTGGCGTACGGCCAGGCGGTCGGGCTCGCGTTTCAGCTCGCCGACGACGTGCTCGACGCGGACGAGGACGACGGCGACGAGGGTCCCCCCAGCTACGTGCGGTTGCTGGGCGTGGAGGAGACCGGTCGGCGCGCCCGGGCGCTGGCCGACGAGGCGTGCGCGGCGGTGGCGGGGTTGGCGGCGCCGGAGGCCCTGGTGGCGCTGGCGCGGTTCACCGTCGAGCGCGACGTCTGAGCCGGTGAGCCGTCCCGCGCTGGTGCGGTTGGATGCCCTGCTGGTCAAGCGGGGCTTGGCGCCGTCGCGGGAGCGGGCGCGGGCGCTGATCGAGGCGGGCGAGGTCCTGGTCGACAACCTCGTCGCGACCAAGCCCGCGACGCGGGTGCGGCCCGATCAGGCGGTGCGGCTCGCGACGCCGGACCATGGCTGGGTCGGCCGGGGCGCGCTCAAGCTCGATGGGGTCCTCGATCCGTTTGGGGTGGACTGCACCGGTCGGGTCGGGGCCGATCTGGGGGCGTCCACCGGGGGATTCACCGAGGTGCTGCTGCGGCGGGGGGCGTCGCGGGTGTACGCGATCGACGTCGGCAAGGGCCAGCTCGCGTGGAAGCTGCGCACCGACGACCGGGTGGTGAACCTGGAGGGCGTGAACGTCCGTCACCTGGAGGGCCTGCCCGAGCCGGTCTCCCTGATCGTCGGGGACCTGTCTTTCATCTCCCTTCGGCTGGTGCTGCCCGCCATCGATCGGCTGCTGACGCCCGGCGGGGAGGCCGTGCTGTTGGTCAAGCCGCAGTTCGAGGCGGGCCGCGAGGGCGTGGGCAAGGGCGGCGTCGTCAAGGACCCGGCGGTGCGGGCGGCCGCGATCGCGGGCGTGGCGGAGGACGCCCAGGCGGAGGGGTTCGAGGTCGTGGGGGGGATGGACTCGCCGCTTCCCGGCGCCAAGTCGGGCAACGTCGAGCACTTCTTGCACCTGCGACGCGGGGCGGGCTGAGCGGCCCCGGAGGGGTCAGGGGGCGGCGGCGATCCACCAGGTGCGGGCGGTCGTCACCCCATCCGACGTGGTGACCTCCACCGTGAGGCGGTGGGGACCGGACAAAGTCGCGAGCGGGAGCGACACGTCGGCACGGACCCGGGTGGTGCCCTGGAGCCAGTCCATGACCCGGTCGTCGAGACGGACGGCCACCTGGATCGGCCCCTGGTCGACCTCGACCTCGACCGGCCACGCGGCCCGGGGCCCGGCGATCCAGCCGGTGGCGCCCGGGGCCTCGATGTGAGGCGGGACGATCGTGTGGGGGGCGGTGCCGAGCGCCCCGATCGGCAGGCGGATCGACCACCGATCGTCGCGGCCCACCAGCCAGAGGTCCCGGCCGGTGCTGCCCTCGGCGTCGAGAGGCACCTCCACGCGGCCCAGGCCGTCGGGCCAGCCGAACGGGGCCTCGCGCGACGGGCGGGCGCGGCGTCGGACCAGGGCCACCGAGGCGGCGGGGTGATCGGGGGCGCCGTCGAGCCGGACGGTGTCCCCGATCCGCTGCACCGTGAACGGGACGAGGGGAGGCGGCGGCACGGTGGGGAGACGCAGCCCATCGACGTGGGGGGTGCAGCCGTCTGCGAGCAGCACCGGGCGGGCGGGCACCGTGTGGGCGGTGGGGGCGGACGACCACCCGGCGCGAACCGGCCCCGGCACGGGCCCGGCGACCCAGTGGTGGGTGGGGGGGCGCCCGGTGGGGACGGCGCCCGCCGGAGCGGGGTGGGCAGGCACGGTCGCGCACAGGGGCTGCGGCGGCATGGGCCGGAACGACAGGACCGCCAAGGCGTCCTCGTCCGCGACGACGTGGACGGCGCGCTCCGGGAGGCGTCGGGCGTGGGGCACCTCGCCCACCACGACCGCGTGCCGGTCGGGCGTGAGGCCCACGTCTCCCCAGGGCTCGCCCGAGGGCGGCAGGATGCGGGCGACCGTGTGCCGCAGGGTGGTGCCGTGGTCGAGCTGGACCGCCCGCTGGACCTGGTCCTTGCCGTGGCTGGGCATGCCGACGAGCGGGGCGCCGGCGGCGCGCAGGACGGCTGCGATCCACTCGCCGGCCGAGGCGGTGCCGCCGTCGATCCACACGGCCATGGGCGCGTCAGGCTCGGTCCCGTCGTCGCGGGAGGCGAACGGGGCGTTCCCCTCGTCGAGGCAGCTGGGGTCCTTGGCGTGCAGGCGGCCGAGGGTGCCGGCGGGTCGGAGCACGTCGAGGACGGCGGCGGCGTCGGCGAGCGTGCCGCCGGAGAGGCCCCGCAGGTCGACCACCAGGCCGGCGATCGGGGCGCCTCCCTGCCGGACGGCGGACCAGGTGGCACGCAGCTCGTCGGCGGTCCCGTCGGTGAGGGCGAGCAGTCGGACGGCGATCAGCCCGTTGCCGTGGTCGGTGGCCCGGACCGAGGGGATCCGCACGGGGTCGCGCGGGACGACGACCCGCCGGGGCGCGCCACCGTCTGCGGGGACCACGTCGAGGACGGCGGGACGGCCGACCGGTCCCTCGAGGTGACGGCCTTGGTCTCCCCGATCGGCGGCGCGCCAGCCGTCGATGGCCGAGACCCGATCGCCGGGTCCGAGGCGGGTCCGCCCCTCGGCGTCGCTCCATCCGTGGGTGACGACCCACCCGCCGGCGTCCTGCGCGATGGTGATCGGGGCGCGCCCGACCTCGCCGTGGAGGCGTCGCTGGAGATCGGCGGCGTCTCCGTCGTCGAGCACGCGTGCCCAGGGGTCGACCGCGCGGGCAGCCCCTTCCAGCAGGGTGTGTCGGACGACGGTGTCGGAGACAGCGCCGGCGAGGGGGCCGGCGAGGCGCTCCAGGCCGTGCAGCGCGGGGGCGAGCTCGTCGGCGGTGCGGGCGCGCAGGCGTCCCAGCAGCCGGCCGCTTCCGCGCTCGGTCACCCGGATCCCGTCGGCGGTGCGGGTGGCGAGGAGACGGGGAGCCAAGGGGCCGAGGGCGTCGGCGGCGGCCAGCAACCGGTCGGCGGGGTCGACCGAATCGAGGGCGCAGCGATCCCACGCCGCCGCGGCCCGCTCGAACGCGACCGGGGCCCACGCAGCGTCCGGGGCCGCGCTCGCCGGGGCCGTCGTCCCCAGGACGATGGCCAGCGCGACGACGCCCGGGATCATCGCGAGAGCGCGTCGACCGGCAGCCAGCCGAGGTCGTGGGTGACCATCACCGCGACCGCGGTCAGGCCATACAGCAGGCCGGTCACCAGGGTGGGGATGTCCTTGAGCAGCGTCTCGTCGGGTGCGGCCCCCTCGCCCTTGTGCTCCACCAGGTAGACGTAGCGGAAGATCGCGTACAGCACGAAGGGCAGGGTGAGCGTCATCCACGGCGTGGGCGCGCCCAGGATGCAGTACAGCGCGTAGGACAGCACGGCGTTGGCGGTCGTGATCGACTGGAACTCCTCGAGCATCCGGTGGTTGTACTCGATGAGGTTGCGTCGGGTGCCGGCGGCGTCGCCCAGCTCGCGGAGCTCGCCCCGGCGCTTGTTGAACCCGACGAACAACGCCAGGAACGCGGTGCACAGGAACAGCCAGGCGCTCACCCGGACCTGGATCGCCGCCGCCCCGGCGATCACGCGCCAGACGAACCCGATCGCGAGGAACATCACGTCGAGGATCACGATGTGCTTGAAGAACCACGAGTACGAGAACGTGGTGACCAGGTACAGCGCGAGGATCGCGGCAAACCAGCCCGACAGCCACCAGGCCAGCCCGAACCCGATCCCGAGCAGCGCGACCATCTCCACGAGCGCGACCGACTCGGGGAGGGCGCCGCTGGCGATGGGCCGGTGGCGCTTGCGGGGGTGCTTGCGGTCGGCTTCGCTGTCCAGGTAGTCGTTGAACACGTACCCGGCGCTGGCGACCGCGCTGAACGCCACGAAGCCCGCCAGGGCGTTGACGACGGACTCGACGACCAGGAACTGCCCGCTGAACACCAAGGCGGCGAACACGAGCACGTTCTTGGCCCACTGACGCGGCCGAAGCTGCTTGATCGCGGCGACGACAATCCCGGGACGCGGGGGATCGTCGGCGAGGTTGACGTCGGGCGCGGGGCCCTCGGGCAGGTCGGTCACGGCACGTCCAGCGCGATGGGGCGTTCGGCGAGCGGCATAGCGCGGGGGCGGTGCTCGGGCGCCTCAGCCGCCTTCGGGGGGGAGGCCGGCGTCGCTGTCGGCGGGGCGCAATGCGGTGGGGTCGACGACGAGGAGGTGTCGGGACCCCTCTTCGACCGCGACCTCGCCGGCCCAGGTGGCCCCGCCTGCGAACACCACCTCGACGGTGTGGGATCCCGCGGGGAGCGGACGGGTGCCGCGGAGGAGCTCGCCGTCGACGCTGACCGTGGCGGGGGCGTCCTCGGCGACCTGGACCCGAAGCGAGGCGCCCGGGGGCGGGACCGGCGCCGGTGGGGGCACCAGGGCGTAGCCCGCGGCGCCGCCCAGCAGGGCCCCGACCACGAGCATCGCGATCGCCACCGGCCAGCCAGGACCGGGGTCGACCGGGGGCGCGAACGAGGGCACCGGCACGGGGGTGGGCGCCGGCGCAGGGGGGGCCGGGTCGGGCTCGTCCGGCACGGGGGGCGGCTCGTCGGCCGGGCTGACCGCGTCGTCCAGCGCGAGGTCGTCCTCCTCGCGGGGACGGGACGGGACCGCCCGCTGGCCGGCTGCGGCGACGGCGGTGCGGCCGTCGTCGTCCTCGTCGGCGATGCGCGGGGCGGTGCGCTCGGCGGGGGCCGGGGTGTCGGGGTCGGCCTCCAGCTCCAGGCCATCGTCGAGGGGGACGCCGTCCTCGGTGGGATCGCGGGGCATCGGGTCGTCGGCGACGGGGGCGGCCTCGCCGTACAGCGCGCGCAGCCACGCCGCGAGCCGCTCCTGCGTGAACACGTCGCCCTCGCGCAGCACGTCGAGCAGGACGTCGCCCAGCGCCTCGGTGGTGGGACGGGCGGCGGGATCGTCGTCGAGCGCGCGGGTGAGGACGTCGACCAGCTCGTCGGGGACGCCGGTGCGGGCTGGATCGTCGCCGGTGACGCCGCCGAGCAGGCGATCGAGGGTCCACGCGGTGGCCCACACGTCGGCGGCGGGGCCGAACGTGCCGTCGCGGCGCTCGGGCGCGACGGGGGTGTCGGCAGGGGCCATCACCTCGGGCGCGACCTCGCGGATCCGGGCTGCGGCGCGCGCCAGGCCGAAGTCGCCGACCTTCACCTCGCCGCCGCGGCTGAGCAGGATGTGGCCGGGCTCGATGCCGTCGTGGACGAACGACTCGGTGGGCTCGTCGGGCACGGGCCGGGTGTGGGCCCAGGCGAGGGCCTTGGCGATCTGCAGGCCGATCCAGCACACCTGGGGCACGGGGACCGGGGTCCCCTCCTCGCCGACGCGCTCGAGCACGTCCTCCAGGCTCCACCCGTCCACCCACTCGGTCACGACGTAGAGCCGGTCGTCGTCGTGGCCGAGGTCGAGGGTCTGGACGATGTTGCCGTGGGCGAGCGACGCCGCGGCGCGAACCTCGGCTTCCACGATGCGCACGGCGAGGTCGTGGGACGCGACCGAGGGGAGCAGACGCCGGATGGCGAAGTGGCGCTCGAAGCCTGCGATGCCTTCGAGGCGCGCGTGCAGCACCTCGGTCATCGTGCCCTGCGCCACGCAGCGCGTGACCTGATACTTGCCCAGCCGCGTCGGGCCCGCGGGGGCGCCGGGGGTGTCGCTCGCCTCGCCCTCGGGGGCGATTGGCGCGTCCGGGGCGTCGTCCGCGGCCTGTGGGGCGTCGGCCTCGGCGGGGGTTCCGCCCTCGTGCTCGTCGTCCGGCTGGTCCAACACGCCTTCCTTGCGATCCCGGGTAGGCCACGGGGTATACCACCGGGGGCCGCGGACCACCCCATGGGGATCGCGTCCGCCCGGAGGTAGCCATTCGACCGCTCGACGCCGTCCTGCTGCTCGCGCTGCTCATCGCGGCCGTGACGGACATCCGGACGAAGCTCATCCCCAACAAGCTCACGGGGCCGTTGATGGTGGTCGGGATCGTGGGCAACTCGCTCCTGGCCGATGGCATCGGCTTCCAGGCGGCCTTCATCGGGTGGTTCCTCGCGTTCGTCGTTCACTTCACCCTCAACGCGATCGGGCTGGAGGGCGCGGGCGACGGCAAGCTGATGATGGGGGTTGGTGCCTTCCTCGGGTGGGAGACGATGATCGAGGCCACGCTGTGGCGCTACGTCGTGCTGCTGCCGTACGCGGTGATCGCGCTGACGGTGATGCAGCGCTGGTGGGCGTTCCGGGAGGCGGTCGCCTGGACCGGGAAGACGATCACGGGGCAGGAGGCGGGTGAGCGTCCTCCGGCGATGGAGCTCCCGTTCGGGCCGGTGATCGCCTTCGTGGTCCCGATCGCGATGCAGACCGACTGGCTTGTCCTGTGGCGCTGACCGGGTGGTGGATGGCGGTCGCGCTGGCCGCCGGTCAGCCCGCGGACGACGAGGCCACGCAGGCCCCGGCGGACCCGGAGGCGTCCTCGGAGACCGAGGCAGCGCCTGGCGACCCGGAGGCGGGTGACCCCACCGAGGCGCAGGCCGAGGCCCCGGCGGACACGCCCGAGGATGCCCCGGCGGACGCGCCCCCCGATCCCCCGACGGCCCAGGTCACGACGGCCACGGCCGACGACGAGGAGGTCTCGGAGTACCGGTGGGGCGGCATCGGCCTGCCGCTCGTCAACTACAACACCACGGACAAGCTCGGGTTTGGCGCGGGCTTCGAGGTGTACGACCGCAAGGTGGGCGAGACCGGGTACCGCAACCGCCTGTCCGTCTCGACGTTCTGGACCACGTCGGGCAACTACGGGTCCAACTACCTGCAGTACGAGCGGCGCGGAAAGGTCCTGCTGGTCACCCGGTTCACGTACCGGCTGTGGAAGAACATGATCTACGTGGGGTCGGGGGGCGACGACGTCAGCGTCTCCTGGGATCCCGACGACTCCATGGGCAACAGCGTGCAGGGGCCCCAGCTGTTCGGCAGCGTGATGGTCCCGGTGCGCAACACGCCGGTCTACCTGTGGGCGCAGGCCTACCTCCGCTACACCCTGGTGGACGCCAAGCCGGGCGGCATCCTGGACCAGACCCAGGCGTTCGGCATCGATGGCGGCTTCTACTTCGACGTCAGCGCCGGCCTGCTGATCAACGAGGTCGACCGGTGGCCGCTCCCCAACCGGGGCATCCGCCTGGAGGCCAGCGGACGGGCGGGCGGCACGGCGGCGCCGGGGGGCTTCAAGGGGCTTGGCGGCGTGAACCTGGAGGCCACGGGCTGGCTGCCCCTCGCGGGCCAGTGGTTGGTCCTGGGCAACCGCCTGCTGGTGGACAAGACCTGGGGTGAGCGTCCCTTCTGGGAGCAGGAGAACCTGGGCGGGCAGTTCCGCGACGAGCTCGGCTACGAGCAGCCCATGACCGGCTACGCGCGCAGCCGGACCCGCGGCGACGGGGCGATCGCCTTGCTCACCGAGCTGCGGCCGTACTTCGGCAAGACCCGGCACCCGACGGTCGACCTCGGCTTCTACCTGTCGGTGTTCGCTGAGGCGGCGTGGCTGTTCGACAAGGGCGATCCGGGTCCGTTCATGCCCACCATCGGCGTGGCACCCGAGCTGCTGTGGCAGGGCGCGGTCCCGCTGCGGCCGTTCATCTCGCTCGGGTGGTTCAGCGACGAGCCCGGCGGCACCCGCCGTCCCGTGAGCCAGATCGGCATCACCCTGCTGAGTCCGCTGTAGGACCCATGGCGGACGGCGCGGACACCGAGGGGCGCGGTCCCGACCTCGGGTGGCAGGTGGCGGCCGCTGCGGCCGTGATCGGGCTGTACTTGCTGCCGTTGCTGGTGTGGGGACAGGACAGCCACGCCCGCATCCATGACCTGCTGGAGCAGCCGCCGATCAGCACGGCGCGTGTCTTGCGGGACGCGGGGGCGGTGTTTGCGCCGTCGGCCCAGACGGTCGATGCCTTGATGGCGCCCATGCCCCGCGGGTTTCTTGGGTCCGAGACGATCTGGCCGCTGTGGGGCTTCCTGCTGTGGCCCCCCTTCGTGGCGTACGTCGTCGTGATCGCGTGCAACGCGGTGGTGGGGACCCTGGGGTTCTGGCTGCTGGCCGACCGGGTGGCGTCGCCGCGCGACGGGATGGAGCGGTGGATCCGGACGGGATGTGCCGTCGCCTACGGCCTCCTTCCCCACTACGTCCCGGCAGGCCTCGCCACCGCGGTGATGCCGCTGGCCGTGTGGTCGCTGCTCCGGGTGCACGCGAGAGAGGCGGACGCGCGGGATGCCCTGGTGATGGCACTCGTCGCGCTGGGCGGGGGCTTCGTCACCGGGCCGCTGTTCTTGTTGATGGCGGCTGGGACCCTCGCGGTCCTCGATGGCCTGCGTCGTCGCACCGTGCCTTGGGCCGTCGTGACCGTGGTGGTGCTCACCACCGTGGTGGCGTTGCTCGCGGACCACCGCCTGCTGTGGAGCGTGGTGGCAGACCACGGGACGGTCACGCACCGGGTGGAGTTCGACAACCCGCGCAACGAGGGCCTCACTGTCGCGCTCCTCACGGGGCTGATCTTCCTGTTTGGCCATTACACCTCCGAGACGGCGCACTGGCCTGTCGTCTTCATGGTGCTGGCGATCGCGGCATGGTGTCGACGGGGGCCATCGGTTCGCGTGCCAGAGGCGGATCGGGCGTGGCGGGGTGCGCGGGGGGCCGTGCTCGTCGCGCTGGGGTTCGCCGTCGTGTACGCGGGGTGGTTGTGGGGACCCGTGGTCGACCTGCGCGAGGCCTTCTTCCTGACCCGGGTGCTCAACTTCCAGCGCCTGAACTGGATGGGGCCGATGGTGTGGCACCTGGCCTTGTTGTTCGGGTTGCGGGTGATCGCGCGCAGCTGGACCTCGGCGCGGTGGGTCCCGGCCGCGCTGGTCGTCGCCCACCTGGGGGCCGTGTTCCTCGCGCGGGAGTCCATTCAGGAGGCCCGTCGGGGGATGCCGACCTGGCGGGCGTTCTTTGCGGAGGCACAGTTCGACGAGATCCAGGCGGTGCTGGACGCCGACCCGACGTCGGACCGGGTGGGCAGCCTGGGCCTGCTGCCGTCCATCGCCACCTACAACGGCCTGCGGACCGTCGACGGCTACCTGGCGAACTACCCGCTGGAGGTGAAGCACGCGCTGGGTCGGGTGATCGCGCCGGAGCTCGAGCGCGCGCCCGAGATGCGCTGGTACTTCGACGGCTGGGGGAGCCGCGCGTACCTGTTCACGACGCACCTGCCCTACAACCACCGCCGGAACATCATGCGGGACGTGATCCACACGGCCGACGACGCGGTGGTGATCCCCGACGTGGCCTTCGACTGGGACGCGTTCCGGGCGATGGGTGGCACCCACCTGCTGTCCGCCGTGGAGATCGCCGACCCCGGAGCCAGCGGTCTGCGGCTCGTCCAGGTGTTCGAGCACCCTGACAGCGCGTGGCGGATCCACCTGTACGTCCCGGCGGATCGCGCGGAGCCTGCAAATGTCGGGGGGAACGACGAAGCCGTCCATCCCGGAGCTGAGCCATGACGAGCCTTTCGAAGGAACACTACGGCGTCACCTTCCAGACGCCCGACGGCGATGCGGTCGACGGATGGTGCGAGGAGATTCGACTGCGCGGCTACGCGCTGCTGCCCGAGCTGTTGGACCGCGAGCTGGTGGCATCGATGCGGGCCTCTGCGGTGTCGATGGCCGAGGCCTTCGCGGCGGACCCCGACTGGGCCGCCACCCTGCAGGCGCTGGCGGAGGCGAACCAGGTTCGTGTCCCCCTGGTGGGAGACCGTCGGTTCCTGGACGCGCTGGCGTGGCATCCGACGGTTCGCGCGGTGTGCGACGGCCTGCTCGGCGGGGCTCGCGGGTACTACACGCTCAACCAGCAGAACGTGGTGATCAACCGCCCGGGCACGGCCCACAACCAGGCCCGGTGGCACCGGGACTACCCCTGGTTCGGGACGGTGGGATCGGACCCGATCGGCCTCAGCTTCATCCTGGCGCTCGACGACCTCACCGAGGCCAACGGCGGGACGCTGATCCTCCCGGGGTCCCACCGCGACGCCACGACTCCGTCAGACCGGTACGTGCAGGCCCACCATGTCCGCATCGAAGCGCCGGCCGGCTCGGTGATCGCGATGGACAGCTTGATCTGGCACCGGACGGGCATCAACGGCAGCGACCGAGCCCGGATCGTCTGCAACACGATGATCGCCAACCCCCTGCTCAAGCCCCAGATCGACATCGAGCACGCCATGGCCGACGCCGGCGTGGCACCCCCAGACGATCCGGAGATCCGGCGCTTCTTGGGGTTCGGGGCTCAGCCTCCGCGGAGCTGGCGGGCGTTCGTGGAGGCCCGGGCGGGACGCCAGCTCGGGTGACCGAGGATCACTCGGCGGCGATGGCCTCGGCCAGCGCGACGCTCTGACGGACCGCCGCGGCGTGGACCGGATGTTCTCCGTCGTACGTTCGCATTCCGTGGTCGGGCAGCGTTCGCCAGACGCCGCCCCGGGCCTCGAACGCCGCTCGGAACCTCGCCTCGTCGAACCCCGATCGGGCGTCTTCCAGGGCTCGGAGGGGCTCGCCAACCTCGGTGCGGAACGCGATGACGCGGATGCCGCGGGCGACCCAAGTCTGGACGGCGTCGAGCAGGACCGCGGTGGCCTCTGACGTGACCCGGTTGTCGTCGAACTTGGCCCGGTAGCGCGCGAGACGGGCGGTGGGATCGTGGGCGGGGGTCGCGGTCCGGAGGTAGCCGTCCGGGCGGTATGTCTCCTGGAGGTCGGCGTCCCCCGTCCGCTCGACCAGCCCGAGGGGTGCGAACAGGCCCTCCCAGCCGAGCATCCAGGCGGCGGGACCGACGGCACGGGCCTCTGCGTCGAACCGGAGCCAGCCATTGCGGCGGGCGGATCCAGGCGTCAGCGCGAAGGGGCTGATCCCGAGCACAAGGGTGGGCTCGACGGCGTCCTCTGCCAGGGTGGTGGGGAGGTACGCCAAGTAGGTGGGCTCGACGAGGCTGTTGGCGTCGAACCCGAGGTTGCCGATGCGGATCGGGCCGAGGACGTCCCGCATCGCCTCCGGATCCACCCCCCGCGCCACGCGGGAGTCCCCTGCGACGACGAGGTCGAACTGGCGCCGGAACAAGGCCTTCGTCCGGTAGAAGCGGGCGGCTTGGACCGCATCCGGGACATCGCTGCCTCGCCACCACGGCGCGCCCCCGAGGACGGCGACGGCGACCAGCACGGCGAGCAGGAAGCGGGTGGCGGGCGACACGGAGGCCTCAGAATTGGAAGTATAGGAACACGGAGCCGGGACCCCGGAGCAGGACGGCGGCCGCCAGCGCGAGGCCCACCGTGACCGCGTCCAGGGCGTGTCCGAGCTGGGGGGCGGTGGCATGGAGGCGGTGTCGAAGCCGGAGGGCGACGGTGAGCTCCCAGGCGACCAGGCCCCCAGCGGCTGCCAGCTCGACGGGCTGGGGCCACAGGTGGACAGGCACCGGCTGCCAGCTCGGCCAGAGCATCGCGCCCGACATGGCCCACGCGTGCTCGAAGGTCGGCGCGCGGAAGTACGTCCACGCGTAGGTCACACAGGCGGCGGTGAGGGCGCCGGAGAGCAGTCGACCGCCGGGAACCCGCGCGAGCCGGTCCGGCCACCGGGTCAGGTGCTCCACGGACACGTAGGCCGCATGCAGCGCACCCCAGGCCGCGAAGCGCCACGAGGGTCCGTGCCACAGGCCCGACACCAGCATCACGGTCCACAGGTTCGCCAGGGTGCGGGGGGTGCCGCGCCGGCTTCCTCCGAGGGGGATGTACACGTAGTCGCGGAACCACGTCGACAGCGAGATGTGCCAGCGCCCCCAGAAGTCCCGCGCGCTCGTCGCCAGGTACGGGTGGTGGAAGTTCCTCGGGAAGTCCAGGCCGAACCACCGCCCCAGGCCGATGGCGATCGCGCTGTAGCCGTGGAAGTCCGCGTAGATCTGCAGCCCGAACCCGGCGACGACGGCCCAGGCCCACCCGGTGTGGGCAGGCACGGTCGCAAGGTCGAACCCGCGCTCGACCCAGGGGGCGAGGTGGTCCGCGACCACCGTCTTCATCGCGTAGCCCTCGGCGATCCAGGTCAGGCCAGCCCACCGGTCCGCCCAGGTGACGCGGGGAGGGGTGCGCAGCTGCGGCAGGAGGTGGCTTGCGCGGACGATCGGTCCGGCCACCAGCTGGGGGAACAGGGCGAGGTACGCGAAGAAGTGCACCACGTCCTCGGTGGGCTCCAGGCGCCGCCGGTACACGTCGATCGTGTAGGACATGGACTGAAACGTGTAGAAGCTGATGCCGACCGGGAGGGCGGCGGGATCGACGGCTGCGGGCAACGAGTGGCCGGTCAGGAGCGCTGCCGTCTCCTGCAGCAGGGCTTGGTATCGGAACGCCGCCAAGAGCCCGAGGTTGGTGAGGACCGACGCCGCCAGGGCCAGGGACGCCTGGTCCCGTCGGCGTGCCATCCACCGTCCCGCCACGAAGTCCACCAGACCGCTCGCCACCAGCACGGGGAGGTGTCGTGGATCCCCCCAGGCGTAGAAGACGAACGAACCGGCCGTCAGCAGGAGGAGCCGGAGTCGGGGCGAAGACCGGGCGAGGGTCCAGCCGACGTACATCAGGGGGGCGAACAGGAGGAACACGGCGCTCGTGAACAGCACGGGCTTCCTCCGGGACGGGGTCCTACGGTGCGGTGGGACCCTTCGGAACCGGGGTATCCGCCGCGGGCAGCCCGTCCACGCGGACGAAGCCTTGGTCGGGTCGGTCGAGATCGTACGTGATCGAGCACACGACCCGGGGCTCGACGAAGGTCCACCGGTTGTCTTGGACCACCGGCCACGGCGGCAGGGGTCGGTACAGGAAGTCGACCCGGAACGTGCGCGCGTCGGGGTGGGTCACTCGGTACAGGTCGATGAAGTCGAGGAAGATCGGGTCTTCGTACTCGGGCAGCTCGTGGCAGGCCTCGTCGTACGCGTTGTAGCGGCGGCGCCAGCGGAGGGTGTGGCCGTAGTAGATCCGGTCGGAGTGGTGCCAGTGGCGTCGGCCGCCGAGCGCGTCGAACACGGGGAATGGGTCGTTGCGGCCGTCGGTCGTGTCGTGGATGGCAAACCAATGCTCGGCCATCTTCAGGTCGGTCTGGTTGAACACGTCGATGGGCGCGACCCCGACCACGTGCGCCATGTGGGCCGCGGTGTTCAGCGCCCCGACCCCAGCAGGCCCGATGGCGTCGTACAGCGGTGTGCGGTGGGGCCATGGACTGGTCAGGACGTACATGGGCCACAGGAAGGCCAGGCAGGCGGTCAACAGCAGCGCCTGCAGCGGCAGCGCGCGGCCACCGGCCTCCGCGGGGGGCCGTGGCGCGACCCGCCGGGTGAACCACGAGGCTGGGGCGAACGCGGCGAACGATGGCCGCCAGCGACCCCAGCTGCAGGGCCCCTGCCGACAGGATGAAGAACAGGATGCCCCACCCGATCGCGAACCGACGGGGCCACCCCCCCAGCAGCAGGAACGGCAGGATCGTCCCGAACCACGTCATCTGGACGAACATCGAGGCCCGTCCGGCCATCATCGCCAGGGGACTCACCAACCAGACCTGCTCGAACAGGGGTCCCCATCGGTCCATGAACGGGCTGGCCAGCAGCACGGGGCCCGCGGTGCCGTCGAGCCAGGTGGCGTCGTGGACGTGCTCGGAGAGGGAGTGGGTGCACAGCAGGGCGTACGATCCCACCATCAGGAAGCGTGCGACCACCCGCTGCTCGGCATCGTAGGGCCCGAACCACGCGTACAGCGACCGAATCGGGCCCACATCGGCCTGTAGCCACCGTGCGTCCACCGACCGGGTGCGACCGGCGCCTGCGAACAGCAAGAACAGCCCGAGCATGGCGGCGACGTCGTTGCCCAGGGTGCCGCTGAGCGTGAGGTACTCGCCGAGCTGCCACTGGCCGAACACGAGGGCGAGGAGCACCAGCGGGGTGGCGATCCCCGCGATCAGCAGGAGGGAGAGCCCGACGTCGGTGAGCATCGGGACCCACACGGTCGCGTCCTGCCAGTCACCGGGGAAGGCGTACCACACCGTGGTCAGCGCCCTGGCGAGCAGCACGACCCCCAGCAGGATGCGGACGACCGCGATCTTGGTCGTGTCGTGCTCGTCGTCGTCTGCGGGCCCGAAGGTCTCGCGTGCCAGGAGGAACCGGGCGAGGCCGCTGCGCCAGCGGTGGATGAACGACGGGGTCCGACCAAACAGCAGGTGGATCAGACCGAACAAGAGGACGGTCAGGATGGTGCGTGCGACGGGCAGCATCGTGCCTCCGGCGGGAGTCTACCCGGCGGTCGGGGCACCCTTGGCGCGGGCAACGATGAGGTGCACGTTCTCGTGGACGCCCCAGAAGTCGTTGCGCCAGGACCCCAGCCGTAGGTCGTCGAACCGGGGCTCGAGGTAGCCGCGGAGCTGCTCCTCGGACGCCATGCCCATCACGATCGTCCCGTTGCGGACGCCGTACAGGTCGTTGCGGATCCGGCGCATGCCGCCGCCCAGGTCGTCCGCGCCGTCGAGGTAGTGGTTGTCGGCCATCGGCACGGACCCGATGAAGGTTCCGCCGGGCTTGAGTACGCGGCAGATCTCGTCGAGGTTGGTGTCGAACGTGTCGCCCGGGTCCAGGTAGTAGCAAGAGTGCACGGCGAGGACGTAGTCGAAGGCGTTGTCGTCGAATGGAATCTGGCGGTTGCGTCCCACGCGAAGGTCGGCCGCTTGGCCCTGCGCCGCGAGGCGTTCTGAGACGGGATCGCAGATGGCCTGGGTGATCTCCATCCCGGACACCACGAAGCCGAGGTCGCACAGGAAGTGGGTGTTGCGGCCGTCTCCGAAGCCGAGGTCGAGGACGGTCTTGCCCGGGTAGTCGGCCTTGTCGGGCCGATGTCGGGGGTACCGGCCCAGCATCGCCCGGACGGCCCACTCGGTCGGGTACACCCGGCGGGGCTGCGTGTCCCGGTAGTAGCGGGTGTAGTTCTGGTCGAGTTCCTCGGGCTTCACGTCGTCTCCAGGTCGTCTCGATCGTCTGGCGGATCTGCCGGATCCTTCGACTCGAGTTGGTCGAGCGGAAGCCGGGCGAGGCCCAGCCCCTCCCGGCCGTAGCCGTTGCCGCAGTAGACCATGTACAGGTGCGCGCCATGCGCGAACACACATGGGTAGGCCATCGCCTCGGAGTCCCAGGCGTCTGGACCGCAGGCCAACCCCGCCTGGTCGTCGTGGCGGCTGAAGGTGCGGCCGTCGGCCGAGCGCCCGTACCCGATGCGGTACTGGGCACCTCGGTAGGCGTACCAGACGTGGTGCACGCCGCCGCGCGAGTACACCGCTGGACGGCACAGGCGGCCATCGGCGGGGCTGGCGGGGATCGCGACCGTGCCGTCCCGGCGCCAGACGAGGCCATCGTCCGACGTCGCGAGCCGAATGTCGTAGGTGGGCTCGCGGGGAGGATCGCCTTCCCAGGCGTCGAACGCGGTGTACCACATCACCCAGCCCTGCCCGTCGCGGGCCACGCCGACGCTGCCGGTGCCGAAGGGCTCCGCGTCGGTCCGGGGCAGGATCGGGGCGCGGCTCAGCCGGTGGTAGCGCCCGTCCGACCCCTTGGCGGCGACACCCACGTGGTTCTGGAACGGCGTGATCACGGTGGGCATCCAGCCGACGTAGTACAGCCGCTCCTCGCCGTCGGCGTCGACCACGAACGGGTAGGCGGTGCCGTTCTCGTCGAACGTGCCGGGCGCCCCGAGGTCGAGCACGGGCTCGGGATCGAGCGTGACCTGGGTGGGGTCGTCCAGCCGGAACGTGGCGCGGCCGATGCGGGAGCGGTTGCGGGCATCGCGCCCGGAGATCAGCAGCTCGACCAGGCCGTCCTCGTCGATCACCCGCGCGAACGTCGGCCCCGTGTGGCTGACGAGCCAGGACACGGAGGGGTCGGGGACGAGGAGGCGGCCGAGCTTGGTCCAATGCACGGTTCAGCCGCCCGAGGTCAGGTCGACGGAGTTGCCGATCGAGGTGTTGCCCGCGAGGCGGTTGACTGCGAACAGCAGCATCCACCGGCCCTGGAAGGACAGCCAGTCCATCGGGGCCTCGGGATCGATCGGCGCGACGCCGTGGGGGAGCTGGGCGTTGAAGTAGACGACGCCTCCCCGTCCGGCCGCGTCGTCGAGCCAGACGCGCTCGCCGTCTGCGCGCTGGACGTACGCGCCCCCCTGCTGGAAGTGCCGTCCGCGCTCCCCCATCACCATCACGGGGACGACGAGCTGGTGGTAGTCGACCGGATCGGCGTGGAGGTTCAGGCACCCGCCGCCGCGCGGGTAGCACTGGAACGCGAGGCGCGCGGTGCAGCCCTGCTCGGTCTGTCTGCCCAGGAACGCCCCGGGAGGATGGCCGCACAGGACGTTCTTGATCTCGTAGGTGCGGCGGAACACCGAGAACAGGTCGAACACGTCCTGGTTCCAGGGGAAGAACGCGAACTGGTGGAAGCACCCGCCGACGTAGGCGCGCTCGTCGAACCGCGACATGCGGTGGTGGTTGGGCGCGCCCTGCTCGATGGGGACGTAGTTGGGCAGCGAGTGCTGGCCGATCCCCCGCAGGTAGGCCTCGATGCGGTCGAGCAGGTCGGCGTTGTACGCACCGCGTTGGATGTAGACGTCGCCCGCGCGCAGGCCCTCGATGCACTGCTGGGCGTACGAGGGATCCTCGAGCAGCCGGTCGGCGTCGTCGAGGAACAGGATGTCGCGGACCTGGGTCATCCGATCTCCAACCGGATCTGGGCGGCGGCTTCGTCGGCGCGGGCCGTCGCAGTCGGAGCGTCTGAACCGGTCGCGATGACGTAGCCCGGCCGGGCCCCGTTGTGGTCGAGCGGCCCCATCAGGCTTCCCGGGCGGACCCACAGGTCGGTGCGGACCACCCCAGCAGACGCGTTGGCTTCGGCCTGTCCGTGGATGGCAGCCAGGCGTCCCGGGACCGGTGGGATGAAGGACACGGCCGCCGCGCCCGCGTGGTCGCGGGGACGCAGGTCGGCCGGCCGACCCAGCGCAAGATCGAGGACCGCGCCCAGCAGGTCGACCCCGGTGGCGAGGGGCACGAGATCGCTGCCGATGAAGCCCCCGCCCATCCGGCACGCCGCTTCCATGATCACGGGACCGGAGGGGGTGAGGCGAAGCTCGACGTGCGACACGCAGGCGTCGACCCCCAGGGCGGCCATCGCGCGGATCACGGTGTCGTGGACGGCCGCACGCGCGTCGTCGGACAGCGGTGCGGGGACGACATGGCCCACCTCGACGTGGAACGGGGGACCGCTGGTGCGCTTGGCGGTGATCGCCACGGGGGTGGTGTGCCCGCCCGACGTCACCGACTCGACAGACATCTCCGGCCCGTCGATGAAGGCCTGGACCAGCACGCCGTCCCGTCCGCCCTCGGCGGCGTGGCGCCATGCGGCCTCGATCGCGGCGTCGGATGCGTCGGCCGCGACCTCGGACACGCCCCGCCCTCCCTGTCCGCGCACGGGCTTGAGGATGGCGCGCACGCCGAGGTCGCGCGTGGCGCGCACCGCCGCAGCCGGGTCGGTCGCGAGGTGGGTCGCGGGCATGCCCACCCCGGCTGCCGTCAGGGCCTCCGCCATCCGGTGCTTGTCCGTGCAGGCGAGCGCGGCCTCCGGCGACGGTCCGGGCAGGCCGAACCGCGCGCAGGCGGCGGCCAGCAGCCGGACCGGGAAGTCCGCGGCGGCCGTGACCACGGCGTCGGGCGGACGCTGGGCCATCCGCGCCATGCACGCGTCCTCGTCGGCCAGATCCACCACGACGTGGTCGTGGGCGAGGGCGGCCGCGGGGGCGCTCGGCGACGGGTCGAACACGGTGACGTGGTGCCCGGCGTCGACCGCGCGGCGGACCAGGGGGGTCTGGTTTGCGGTCGCACCCAGGATTACGACCCGTGCCATCGTCCGGCTCCCATTGCCCGCCGGACGTTAACCCAGCCCATCCGGATGGGGCGGTCGCGGGTTCACGGGCCCAGACGGCGTGAGGAGACGTGGTGACGCACCCGGTTGTGCCGATGTTCGACGCCCTCGCGCACCCGACGTTGTCCGGCGACTGGCATGGGCGCGGGGTCGATGCGACCTTCGACACGCTGGTGTCGGATCTGGCGTCGGACGGGTGGCTGGGCGCGTGTGCGGTCGGGCTGCACGGGGTCGAGGGCTTCGAGGCCGAGCGCTTTGCCGCGGCGTGCGCCGAGCATCCGTCCCTGGTGCCCATCGCCGGCGTGCGGCCCGGGACCCCCGCCGCTGCCCTGCGATCGCTGGTCGAGCTCGGGTACGCGGGGATCAAGATCCACCCACGCTACGCCTGCGACGACCTGTCGGACCCCGAGCCGGTGGCGGCCACGATGCGCGCGGCCTCGGACGTCGGGCTCGTGTCCTTCCTGTGTACCTACCTGTGGGCACCGGTGGGCCGCATGGCTGACGTCGAGCCGATGACGGCCGTGTTGCGGGTGCTGAAGCGCGCGCCAGAGGCCCGCACCGTCCTCGTGCACGGGGGCGCGGTGGATGTGCTGCGGTTCGCGGAGCTGACCCGGCACAACCCCCACCTGCTGCTCGACCTCTCGCTCACCCTGATGAAGTACGCTGGCTCCTCGGTCGACGAGGACCTGCGCTTCCTGTTTCGTTGGTTCGATCGACGGATCTGCATCGGGACCGACCATCCGGAGTATGGCCATGCCGCGGTGCGGGCGCGGTTCGAGGCCCTCACCGTGGGGGTGGCGGAGGACAAGGTGCATCACGCGGCCCACCACAACATCCGA
>JAUHWK010000369.1 GCA_030424555.1 bacterium
AGGTGGCTTCGACCACGGTGACCTTGGTGCCGAGCTTGGACAGCATGCTGCCCATCTCCAGGCCGATGTAGCCGCCGCCGACCACGACGATCGCCTTGGGGATGGCCTCGAGCGCGAGGGCCTTGGTGCTGTCGAGAACCGGACCGTCCTTGTAGGAGAACCCGGGGATCTCGATCGGGCGGGAGCCCGTGGCGATCACGATGTGGTCGGCCGTGTAGACGGTCTCACCGTCGTCGGTGGCGACGGTGACCTCGTTCTTGCCCGTGAGGCGGCCCGTGCCGTCGACGCGATCGACCTTGTTGCCGTCGAGCAAGGTGGCGATGCCGCCCGACAGCTTGCTGGTGACGGAGTTCTTCCAGGCCTGGAGCTTGGCCATGTCGACCGAGACGTCGCCCTCGACCACCAAGCCCATGTCGCCCGCGTGCTGGATCTCCTCGAGGCGCTTGCCAGCCGTGATCAGCGCCTTGGACGGGATGCAGCCGACGTTGAGGCACACGCCCCCGTAGTGCTGCTTCTCGATCACGAGGGTCTTGACCCCGAGCTGGGCGAGACGGATCGCGCAGGGGTAGCCGCCGGGGCCAGCCCCGAGGACGATCGCCTGGTAGTGCGTCGGGTTCTTCGCGTCGGACATGGTGGCTCCTGCGCCCGCATGCGGGCCGTGGGTCGGGATGGCGGTTCGGAGGTCGAGGCCCTGTGGGGTGTACACAGGGCGCGGTGGGTCAAGGGGTCAGCGCGGGACGGGCGCCTCGGCAAGCACGACCGCGGGGCGACCGGTGGCCTTGGCCGCCGCGACCGCTGCGTGAATCGCCCCGACATCGTCGGACTCGACCCGCACGCAGGGGATGCCCGCGGCCTGGGCGAGCCCGGCGGGGTCGAGGTGGGACGGCTCGGCGATCGGGGCCCCGGACAGGTCAGGCTGGTCGATCACGAACACGACGGGCGCGGTGTGGCGCGCCGCCAGATCGAGGGCCTCTGCGAACGCCCCGTCGGACACGCTCCCAGGGCCCAAGTGGACGACGGCCGCGCCATCTCCACCCCGGGCGATGCCGACCGCGACGAGCGCCCGAAGCGCCGGAGAGCCCCCCGGCGGGACCACGCGCCAGGGCCGGGCGCCCACGAGGCCGTCGTGCAGGCGCTCGACCGGAACCCCCCGCAGCACCGCACCCGCGCGGTCTCGCAGGCCCGGGAGCCACCAATCGTCGTCGTCGAGCGCGGCCACCGCCCCGACCACCTGGGCCAGGCGCGCGCCGAGCGACAGCGGCACCGGACCCGCCTCGGCCAAGGCCGCATCCGCCGCCCGCACCGTGGCGAGCGCCTCGTCGAATCCCGCGCTCACGCGTCCTCCAACAACAGGGCGGCGGGCTGCTCCAGCAGCTGCTTCACGCGCGCGGTGAACCGGGCCCCCATCGCGCCATCGATGATCCGGTGGTCGAACGAGTTGGACAGGTAGGTCATCGAGCGAACCTCGATCCGGTCGTCGTCCCCGACCACCACCGGCTGCTTGCGGATGGTGTTGGTGCCGAGGATGGCGACCTCGGGCCGGTTGAGGATCGGCGTGGCCATCACCCCACCGATGCTGCCCACCCCGGTGATCGTGAACGTGCTGCCCGACAGCTCCTGGAGCGTGCACTTCCCGGCCTTGGCCCGGGTGAACAGGTCGTCGAGCACCGCTGCGAGATCGAGGATGCTCCGCGCCTGGACATCGCGCACCACCGGCACGACGAGGCCGTTGGGCGTGTCACAGGCGAACCCGAGGTGGTGGGCACCGTGCTCGACCACCTCGAACGCCTCCTCGTCGACCGTGCTGTTGACCTCCGGGAAGTCCCGGAACGCGATCGAGCAAGCCCGCGCGAAGAACGGCAGGTAGGTCAGGCGCACCCCGCGCGCCGCCGCGAGCGGCTTGAGCTGGGCGCGAAGGTCGACCAGCCGGGTCGCGTCGACCTCCTCCACGTAGGTGAAGTGCGGCGCGGTGCGCTTGGCCTCCTGCATCCGCTCGAAGATCTTGCGGCGCACCCCGCGGATCGGGATCCGACGATCCGCGGCGGTGGAGGCGGGAGGCGGCGCCTTGAACGCCTGCGCCGGACGGGCCGAGGGCGGGGACGAGGCCCCCTTGCGCGCCGGGGCAGCCGCCGAGGTGGAGAGGTTGGGGGTGGTGGCCGCCGGGGCTGCCGCCGCACGCTCGACGTCGGCGTGCACGACCCGTCCGCCAGGGCCGGTGCCCGTGATGCCCTGCAGATCGACCCCGAGCTCCTGGGCCCGACGACGGACGGCCGGCGCCGCGCGCACCCCCGCACCCGGCGGGGGCGGGACCACGGCGGTGAGCGCCTCCGCGGCGGGGCTCGAGGGCGCAGCGGGTGCCGTGCCGGTGGCCCCGTCCGTGTCGAACACCGCCAGCGGCGTGTGGACCGCGACGATGTCGCCTTCCTCCGCGAAGCGCTCCGAGAGCACCCCGTCGACGGGGCTGCTGATCTCGAGGCTCGCCTTGTCCGTCGTGACCTCGCACAGCGGCTGGTCGCGCGTCACGGCATCCCCGACCGAGACCTTCCACTCGGTGATCTCGACCTCGACGACCCCTTCGCCGACCTCGGGGACTTCGTACGTGTACGCCATGACCTCTCCGTGTGCAGCCTCGCCCCGCATCGCCCGTGGGCGTGCGGAGGCAAGGCGTCGACTCATCCGCTGAACAGGGACCGCGCGGTCTGCACGAGGGCGTCCGGGACCCCCTCGGCCGCGGCGGGCGGCGCCTCCAGGTAGTAGAACGCCTCGACGAAGATCGCGCCCACCACCGACCGGGTCCACCCGGCTTCGTCCCACGGCGCCACCAACACGACCCGGCCGCAGGCGCGCAGGGCATCGCCCAGGCCCGCCCGATCCAGGGGCACCAGCGAGACGAGATCGAGCACCCCGGCGTCGATCCCCTCATCCGCCAGGCGGCCCGCGGCCTCCTCGGCGGCGCCGACGTCGGCCCCGGTCGCGAGGAACACCATGTGGGCGCCTTCCCGCACCCGGCGACAGGCCCCCAGCGAGACCACGTCGTCGGCCGGACCAGCGCCCAGCGCGCGGGGCTCCAGCAGGACCGTGGGCCCTGGCACCTCGATCGCCTCCCGCAGGAGCGCCGCCGCGGCACCCGGAGACGACGCCGACACCACCCGCACCCCGGGGAGGCCGGAGAGCATGGTGAGGATCGGGCCATCCAACGTGGCGGCCTCCCGGCCCCACGGCACGCGCAGCACCAGGCCCGTCCGCATCATCTCGCCCTGGAGCGCGCCCGCCTCGGCCAGCACCTCCGCGACCGCCCGCAGCCGGCTCGCGACCGCCAGCTCGACCACCACGGGCCGCCCCGCGATCGCCATCCCCACGGCCATCGCCAGCACGCCCCGATCCGCGACCGGGATCGCCTCGACCGTCACGCCCTCGGGCATGGACGAATCCCCTGGGAGATGCTCCGTCAACACCACCAGGGACGGGTGGGCGCGCGCGGCCTCAACCAGGCCCCGCGCCACCGCGTGTTCGAGCGTCGTGGTGGCGTTCATCACGGCCTCATCGGAGGGAGCGGGCCCCTAACCGGACGGCGGATCCTCACCACCATCGATGACGGGCGGGGGCGTCCCGATCCACCACAGCCGCAGCGTGACCGAATCGGTGGTGGGGATGCCGTGTGCGGAGGCGATGTGGGGCCGGGCCGAGAACGTCCACGCGCCCAGCGACGTCCCATCGGGTGGCGCGGGACACGGCCGACCGGGCACCGCGCACCCGAGGCCCTCCCACCACAGCGACGGCGTGCGAGCCCCCGGCCGAGGCGCCGGCGGACGGTCCTCCAGGACGGGCCACACACCGGCCGAGGCGTGTCGATCCTCGGGTTCGGGCAACCGCCAGCCGATCCAGCGCTCCCCCTCGCCTTCCGGCCGTAGCCGGGCCGTGATCCACCGCCCCGGGAACGCGCGCGACACGTCCACCAGGGCTCGAACCGCCCGGGTGGCGTCCCGATCGACCGCACCATGGCGGGACCACGGCGCGAGCCCGTCTTCCATCGGGACCAGGGAGGGTATGGCCGGAAGCAGGCACACTAGCGCCGCGAGGATCCGCTGGTGCGACACGCCCAGCCCACGCCAGCCCTCTGCGGCCAGCACCACCCACAAGGGCAGGACGTACGAGCCATAGCGGAGCAGCTCCAGGGCTGCGGGGACCGTGAGCCACGATCCCACCGGCCCCGACTCGAACAGCAAGCGCCCGTGGGCCGCGACGTGGGACGCCCGAAACAGCACGAACGTCGCCAGGCCCAGCCCGAGCCCCGCGACACCGCGCACCACCATGCCGCGGGCCATCAGCACCG
>JAUHWK010000370.1 GCA_030424555.1 bacterium
GGGCAGGACCTGGCCCAGCGGCTGTTCGCGGCGCGCTCGGCGGACACGGCCCGCGCGGCCGCGCTCACCGCAGGCGGGCTGTACCTGGTCCTCGGCGTGGGACCGGTCGTGATGGGCCTGGCGGCGGATCAGCTGGCGCCAGGTCGAGCGGACGAGGCGGTGCTGCCGCTGCTGGCGTCCCTGCTGCTGTCTCCGGCGATGGCGGCTGTGCTGGTCTGTACGGTCGTGATGGCGGTGCTGTCGTCGCTCGACTCGGCCTTGCTGGCGCCAGCGGCGGTGATCGCGCGCAACCTGTCCCCGGCGGGCCACCAGGCCGGGTTGTCTTTGTACCGGCGCGCTGTGGTGGGGATCGGGGGCGCGAGCGCGGTGCTCGCGTGGTGGGGTGAGGACGCGTACACGCTGTTGGAGGCCAGCTACGAGGCGACGATGGTGTCGCTGCTGGTGCCGCTGGTCGCCGCGGTGTCGGGACGCCCGGGCTCGGAGCGGGCCTGTCTGGCGGGCATGGGCGTGGCGACCACGGTGTGGGCGGCCCACCTCGTGGTGGGGGCGGAGGGTTTGCTGGGTTCGGACCTGCCGGTGGGGCTCGCCTGCACGGGCCTCGGGGCCGTGGTGCATGCGACCGTGGCGCGGTGGGATCAGCGGGGTGCGGTGACCCAGGGGTGACGGGGCAGGTCCGCGACCACGACGTCGGCCCACACGGGCAGGTGGTCGCTGAGGGGGTCGCAGGCGGCCAGGACGATCGGCAGGGCGCGCATCGCGGGTCCTTGGGGAAGGGACGGGGTAGCCCCAGGTCCGACCCCATCGGAGGCCTGGTGGCCCTGGTCCGTACCGGTATTGGCGACAAGGCGTGGATCGCCACGGACGACGCGTTCCTGTCACCAGACGAGGCCGAGGTGTTGCAGGCTGCCCTGCGGGCCGAGGTCATGTGGGAGCGACGGACCAACCGGGTGGACGGGGAGGATCGACCCCAGGCGCGCACCGTGGGCTGGGCTGGCAGGTTGCCCTACCGCTACTCTGGGCAGGTGCTCGACCCCCGAGCGCCCACACCCGCCCTCGACGCGATCTGGGGACGGGTGGAGGCGGCCTGTGGCGAGCGGCTCAACCGGTACGCGGATGGACGGGAGCACCTCACACCCCACGCAGACAACGAGCCGGAGCTGGGTCGAAACCCGGTGATCGCCGGGATCAGCCTGGGGGCGACGCGTCGGTTCGCGCTGCGCCGTCGCAAGGGTTCCCGGGTACGCACCCTGTGGCTTCGTCCGGGGCAGCTGTTCGTGATGGGCGGGACCTGTCAGCACACGTGGCTGCACGGCCTGCCGCCGGCGGGCGAGGACGTCGGGGAGCGCATCAACGTCACCTTCCGGTTCCTTCACGGCCCGCCGGGCTGGCGGGCTCCGGGCGATCCGCGGGGGGACCGGTGAGCCTCGACGCCCTGGCGCCGTGGGCGCCGTACCTTGGCCTGGTGGGCGTGATCTCCGTCGTGCTGGCCGTGGCCGGGGCGGCCGCCCTGCCGATGTGGCTGGTGCGCGTCTCGCCCGACCGCCTGCTTCAGCCGCCCGACGTCTCGTGGGCGCGCCGGGGCCTCGGCCTGCTGGCGGTGCTGGCGGGCGTCGCGATGCTGGTCCTGCCAGGACAGGGCTTGCTGACCATCGCGGTGGGGCTGTGGCTGATGGACCTGCCGCTGGCCCGTCGCATGACGCGCAGGGTGTGGCAGGTTCCCGCGATCCAGCGCGGCGTCGACGCGCTCCGGCGCAAGGCCGGGGCTCCGCCGATGCACTGGCCTTCCGAGGATGCGGAGGAGGACGCGGACTGACCCTCGCGCTCAGCCGAAGTCCTCGACGAGGTGGCGGAGCTTGTCCCGGTAGTCCACCGACCGGTCGTACTCGGCGCCCCAGCCTCGCTCGGCGCGCTGCATGAACGCGGGGCTGTAGAACAGGGCCCGGTACATCGCGTTGTCGGCGTGGGTGGGGGTGTACGAGTGGATCCGCTCCTCGCCGATCTCCAGCACGCCGAGCCACTCCAGCTTGCGGAACGCGTCGGGGGCGGCCTCGAGGCAGTCCATGCCGAACAGGTCGATGAACTCCTGGCGCTCGAACCCGGTGCGGAGGTTCTCCACCAGGTACTTGTGGCGCTCTTCGGCGTCGTCGGCGGGGACGGCCTGCCAGGTGCGGTCGCCCTCGATGCGCTTGGCGAGGCCGGGGTCCATCCCGAGGCGGGTGTCGGGGACGTAGTACCAGGACCCGAACGCGTGGGCGCGCGCCGGGAAGCCCAGGCCCAGCAGCGAGGAGTTCTGCCGGCGCAGGTTGTACTCCTGCAGGTTGGCGGCGTTGGCCGTGCGGCGGTTGCCCTGGCCCATGCCGCTCTGGTGTCCCTCCAGGCGGAGGCGCTCGAACCCCCAGGCCATCATCTGGTTGCGCAAGTCGACGCGCTCGGGCGTCATGTCGTCCGCCCCTTGCTTGGCCAGGGAGACGCGGGGGAGGGGACGGAACGCGTTGAGGTGGATGCTGTCGGGCTGCAGCGAGATCAGGAACTCCAGATCCTGCTTGAAGCTGTCGAGCGTCTGGCCAGGCAGGCCCGCCATCAGGTCGGTGTTGACGTGCTTGATGCCGTGCGCGCGGCTGAACTGGACCGCGTCGGCGACGTGGTGGGGCTTGTTGAACCGCCGGACGATGCGCTGGACCTCGTCGTCGAGGGTCTGCACGCCGATGGTGAGGCGGGTGACCTTGCCCTCGTGGGCCAGCACCTCGATCTTGCGCTCGCTGAGGCTGTCGGGGTTGCCCTCGTAGATGACCTGGGTGCCGGTCGGGACATGGAAAGACCGGTACAGCGTGTCGAACACGCGCTTCATGGCGGGGGGCGACAGCAGGCTGGGCGTGCCGCCGCCAAAGTACACGCTGGTGAACGTCATGCCGTCGAACACCGGGGCGAACAGCTCGGCCTCTTCGACCAGGCGGTCGACGTACGCGTCGAAGCTCTGGCGGCGGAACTTGTCGGTCTTGGCGCAGTAGCAGAACGTACACGCGACCGTGCAGAACGGGATGTGGACGTACAACCCGAGCTTTTGTGGTGCCGTGCCCTCGCGGATGCGGTCGACCGTGGATCGCCAGCCGTCCAGCAGCTGCTCGGTGGTGATCACGTCGCCGAGGGGACCGACGTGCGGGTACAGGTCTTCGGTCGTGATGCACTTGTAGGCGAGGAAGGACGCCCAGTGCAGCTCGTCGGCGAGGGCGGCGTGGGCCTCCTCGGCGCGGGCCCGTCGGGCGGCCTCGGCCTCGGGCGCGATCGCACTCCGATCCACCTGCTTCTGATCGACCTCGGGAGACGGGAGCGGCAGCCGGAGCCCGCCGGGATCGCTCCGGCGCAGCAGGTCGATCAGCGTCTGGAGGGCCGCCTGTTCCTCGTCGGGGGGCGGGGTGTCCATCTTGCCGACGAGGCTGATGTTGAAGCTGGGCGTGCGGGCCCAGGCGGAGCCGTCGTGTGCGTGCTCGAACCGGATGGTGCGCGCGCCCCCGTGGCCCAGGCGCAGGTCGGCGTGGATCGCCTCGGTGTCGGCCCACAGCCGCCAGCCGCGGACCACGCTGTGGTGACGGCGCACGACCTGGAGGGCCTTGCGGAGGAGGGTGAGCCCGGGAGACGTGGCCCCCGCCTCGATCTCCGTCGCGGTGGGGACCGCGCGGTTGTCGGGCACGGGGCTGAGGTCGCTCATCTGGACTCCGGGATCGGCCGCGGGGGCCGCGGGTCAGCCTAGGTCGCTGCCGAGGCGGGCGTCAACCTGCCGCCAGGTGGCGCCACACGCCTCAGCGCGTGGTGACCGTGACGCCCTCCTGGGCGACCGAGCCGTCGATCCAGCCCGACACGGACGCGTCGTCGAGGAGGGTCGTCCGCGCCCAGGCCAGGACCGGAGGAAAGATCCGATCGAAGCCGACCTGCGCGTCGAGCGTGCCGCAGGTCCCGCTGGTGAAGCTGAGGTGGCAGGCATCCGCGATCGCCATCCACACCGCGTCGTTGGAAGCCATCGCATCCCAGGTCGTGCTGCCGCCCGCGCCGGTCTCCCCGGCGGTCATCCACAGGATCGGGGCCGTGACCTCGGGGGCCCCGTCGTCGCCGAACAGGCTGCCGCGCACGCCGCCGTCGAGCAGCAGCCCGGCCCGCGCGCGCGAGTCCTTGAGGGGGGTGGTGGCGACCTCGGAGGCCTGGTCGCTCGTGCAGCCCGGACACCAGTCGCTCTCGTTGCCGGCGGCGAACTGCGCGCCGAGGATCGACCACACCGTGGTGGCGCCGCGGCTGTGGCCCGACACGAGGTAGCGATCGGTCCGGACGAGTCCCGAG
>JAUHWK010000371.1 GCA_030424555.1 bacterium
GTCTGCGACCAACCGGCCCCGGAAGGGACCGGCGTTGCGCACGAGCACCACGTTGGGCAGGTCACCGACCATGCCCGCCAGCCCGCGCGCGAGCACGCCCTCGCTGCCTTCGTCCACGGTGCCCAGGCCCAGGAACACGAGGTCGGCCGCCGTCGAGCGCTCTCGGATCGTTCGGGGCACGTCCCCAGAGGTGTCGACGATCACGTCGACCCGGACGTCCATGCGCAGCGACGGCACCAGCGTCTCCAGCGCCTCCTGCTGGGCCACCGCCGCTTCGGGCCGGTCGACCACCGAGTGCAGGACGATCCGCAGCCCGCGCCAGCGCTCGCTGTGGGACAGCAGGTGGGCGAACAGCAGCATCAGGTCGCCGTTGCTCTCCATGCCCTTCCACCACACGACCGCCGTGGGACGGCGACGTCGGCCCTCGGGCGGCGGCTCGTCCAGCCGGACACAGGCCGTGCTGAGGTGCAGGCGCTCCAGCCGTCGGGACAGGCGCAGCACCCCCACCAAGCCCAAGGACGCGTCGGTCGGCCAGCCAAACACCACCGTGTTGCTCGCGAGGCCCGCGATCCCGTGCGCCTGGGCGACGGTCAACAGCCCCGACTCCAGCTCCGGCACCGCGATCACCTCGGTGAACGCCGTGATCTTCTCCTCCAGCAGCCGGGCCCGGTTGGCCGCGATCTGCGCCTCGATCTCGTGGTCCTCGGGCTGGCCCGGCAGCAGGGTGGTGACCGTCACGATGCCGTGGGCCTGGCCCAGATCGGACGCGAACCGGGCGAGGGGCACCATGCGATCGGGGTGGCCACTGAACACCAGCACATGGGGACGCCACGACCGGGGATCGGGGCGGGTCTGCTCCAGCCCGTGCAGCGCACGGCGAGCCAGCGTGTACCAGACCCCCGCCCGCACATCCCCCCAGGTCTCCTCGAGCGACTGCCGGGTGATCGCCCAGTACACCAACAGCTCGATCGCGATGGCCGCCATCGCGGCGTCCCACCGGATCGCCACCATCGCGACCCCGCACCCGATGGCACCGAGCACGCTCGCCCACCACGGCACCCGAAGCCGTGGGCGGTACGCTGGATCCCCGACCAGCGCCTCGGTGGCCGCGGCGACGTTGAGCATGCCGTAGGTGGTGAGGAAGAACATCGTGAGCACGGTGGCGACCGTGTTGAGCTCGCCCAGGGCCACCGCCGCCAGCGCCAGCACGGTCGTGACCCGGAACGCCTCCACCGGCTCGCCCGTCGTCTCATCGATCCGACCGAACCGTGGGGGCAACAGCCCGTCACCCGCCAAGGCCTGAAGGGTACGGGGCGCCCCCAGGATGCTGCCGAGCGCGCTGCTGAGGATGGCGCCGATCATCCCGGGGACGATCAGCCACGGCACCGCCGCGATGCGCGTCCACACCATCGAGTCCGACGCGAGCACGTCGGCCGGCGCGCCGTACGCGAGGGCAAAGGGCACGACCAGGTACACGGCAAACCCGACCGCCACCGCGGCGAGCACGCCCGTGGGGATGGCCTTCTCCGGATCGCGCAGGTCGCCCGACAGGCTCACGCCCGCGAGGATGCCGGTCACCGCGGGGAAGAACACCGCGAACACCGACCAGAAGTCCGCCCCGTCCGCCGGACCGAACGGCGCCACCGACGGGGTCGTCCACGACACCCCCGCGAACAGGCTCACCAACGACGCCGCGATCAACACCATGATCGGCAGCTGGAGCCGCAACGCCAGCGAGGTGCTCCGCGCCGCGATCGCCGCCACGGCCACAACCACCCCCGCCGCGAGGAGCGGAACGGGCGCACCCGGCCAGAACAGGGTCAACGCCTCGGCGATGCCGTACGCGTACAGGGTGACGCTGAGCGCCTGCGACAGGAACAACGGGATCCCGAGCGCGCCCCCGATCGCCAGACCCGTGCTGCGCGACAACAGGAAGTACGCCCCGCCGACCCCGACCCGCATCGACGTGGCGAGCGCGGACATCGACAGGGCGGTGAGCAAGGTGATCGAGTTGGCGAGCACGACCACGCCGACCGTGCCCCACATGCCCGCGTTCGCGACCACCCACCCCGAGCGCAGGTACATGATCACCCCGAGGATCGTGAGGATCGTCGGGGTGAACACACCGAGGAACATGCCCAGCTGGGCGCTGGGGGGCGGCTGCGTGCGGTTCATCGCCGAGAGGCTAGCCCACTCGGGCCGACGCGTGCGTCCGAGCCTGGTCCAGACAGGCCGCCAGCGCGTCCACCCCGTCCAGCGCCTGCGCCACCAGCGACCGGCCCGCCATCCACCCCACCACGTTGCCGGTCCCACAGTACCCGCCCGCAGCCCACACCCCCGGCTGCTCGGGCACGGGGCGACACCACGGCAGGCCATCGGGGCTGTAGCCGACGATCCCCGCCCAACGATGGCGGACCGTGCCACCGCCCACCTGGGCCAGCAGCGCGTCGAGGTGCCCCTGTACCGGCTGGGTCACGCGGTCCTCGGACGTCCGCTCGGCGACCGCCGAGACATCCCGTCCACCGCCGACAAACCACGTGCCATCAGGTCGCCGCTGCGCGTAGTCCAGCCCATCCCGCAGGTAGGTCGCGACCGCAGGGGAGGGGTCGCCACCCGAGCCCGTACACAGCATTTGAAGCCGGACATCGACGACATGTCCCGCGAGGTTCGGCACGATCCGAGCCAGGCCGCCGTCCACGCAGACCAGCACCGCCTCGGCCTGGACCACCCCCCGGTCGGTCCGCACCGCACCCGGCTCCACACCCCGCACGGTGGCCTGCACCAGGTCGGCGCCTCGGCGCACCGCGAGCGCCGCCCGAGCCTGCGACCGCGCGAACGGATCGAACACGCCATCGTCGGGGAGGAACAGGCCAGCCGGCACGCGCACGGCACGAAAGCCATCGGCCCGCAGGGCCTCGTGGTGGACGTCCAGCGCCGCCTGCCCCGCTGCCGTCGTCTCCACCCGAAGCGATCCCGCGCGCACCACGAGGTCCGGCGTCTCCTCCGCCATCGCCGCCATCGCCGTGAGCGTGTGGGCGTACAGCGCAGCCGCGGCCTCGCCCCACCGCGCCCGCGCTTCGGGATGAAACGCCGCCAGCCCCGCCAGGAGGAACCCGCCGTTGCGCCCCGCAGCCCCCACGGCAGGGTGGGGCCCCGCGTCGATCCCCACGACCGACCGCTCCGCATCGAGCGCTGCGTGGACTGCCGCGAGCCCCGAGCCCCCCAGGCCCACCACGACGAGGTCCACCCGGCGATCGCCTTGCAGGGGCGGGAGCGGAAGCGGCCGACGGTGCCATCCGGAGCGGGTGGTCACGGGTCGCTGTCCGACAGGGCGTCGGTGTCAGCGTCCAGCGCGTCGCAGGAGGCGGTGACCGGCGTGGGCTGCTCCGACAGGGGATGACACGCCGCCGTCCACCGGTTCAGGCGTGCCGACCGGGCCGCGTCGGATCCCGGCGCCGCGGTCCACCCGTCCGCCACCCCCCCGCACCCGTCGTCGTCTCCGTGCCATCCCGTGGCCCCCAACACCCCGTCCTCGTCGACGAACACCCGCCACGTCGACCGCTTGCCCGGCTCCAGCGCGGTCGGAGGGGACTGACCGAGGAACATCGTGAGCGCGGGATCGTCGCAGGCCACCCTCGACCAACCGCACGTCCCGCGGGACCGCAGCGTCTCTTCCACCGCGGCGACGTCCCCGGAGAGGTCGAACCCCACCACCTCCTCCACCCGATCGAGGTGGACATGGTCGTCGCCGGGCGGGTCGCAGCGCGTGGCCGTCACCGCACACGCAAGAACCAGGCTGAGTCGCATCAGGCCTCCCATGCGGGACGAGGTCAGGGATCGGTGTCGCTGTCCGACAGGGCGTCGGTGTCTGCGTCTGGATCTGGACACGCCGGGGTGAGCACCTCGATCGCATGAGGCGCACGGCATGCCTCCCACCACGTACTCCACGTCCTCTGGCGCCGTGCCTCTGACATCCCCTCCGGGCCCGCGACCCACGCGTCAGGCCAGCTGGGCTCCCCCGGTCCGGGCAACGTGCGGGAGCCCCAGGCAAACCGGATGGTGTCGTCCGCGGCCATCCAGAGGTGGGTCATCGGCTCCTGGCTGGGGTCGATCGTGGACGCCAGCGTGCTGCGACGTCCCGCGGCGCGCCGGATCGCGAACGTTCGCGCGTACACGACGGCCTCCACGGGCGGGGCGCAGGTGCCACGCTCCCATCCACAGGACCCGTCTTCTCGAATCGCCCGCTCCACGGCATCGCGGGTTCGATCCCCGAGATCGAGCCCGACCACCGCGTCGGGACTGTCCAGCCACTGCTTGCGCAGCGCGC
>JAUHWK010000372.1 GCA_030424555.1 bacterium
ACCGTCCGTGGCCCCACCATCGTCGGCCGTCAGACCCTGCGCACCCAGGTCCTCGACGCCCCACCGATGAAGCGCTTCGCCGAGGAGCACGCCGCGCAGACCGGCCAGTCCCTCGCGGCGGTGCGGTCCCAGATGGACAAGGAGTTCGACAAGATCGCCGCGGACTTCCGGTTCGGGCTCATCCGGTTCATGTCGTACGCGATGAAGCCGCTCTGGAGCCGGGTCTACAGTGGCTACGACATCCCCGACGAGGACCTCGACCGGATCCGCTCGGCGATGCGCGACGGCACGGCCGTGGTCGTGTCCTGCCACAAGTCCCACTTCGACTACCTGCTTCTGAGCTGGATCTTCTACTACGCCAACCTGATCACCCCCCACATCGTGGCGGGCATCAACCTGGCGATCTGGCCGGTCAGCAAACTGCTTCGGAGCGCCGGCGCGTTCTTCATCGAGCGCAGCTTCTCCGGCAAGCCCGTCCACGCCGCGGTGTTCAAGCGCTACCTCCGGGAGCTGCTGCTCCACGGCTACACGGTCGAGTTCTTCATCGAGGGAGGCCGCACGCGCACCGGGCGCCTGCTCCCCGCCAAGCTCGGCGTGCTGGAGATGGTGATCGACGCGGCCCGCCATGCGCCGCGGGGCCACGAGATCACGCTGCTGCCCGTGGCGATCTCCTACGAGCAGGTCGCCGAGGAGCGCAGCTACCAGTCGGAGCTGGGCGGCGCCGACAAGCGCAAGGAGGACGTGCGGGAGCTGATCCGTGCACGGAGCGTCCTGCGAAACCGCTACGGCCGGGTGTTCGTGCGGGTGGGCGAGCCGCTGCGCGCGAGCGAGGTCCTGGGCCCCGACGACGCCACCGTCGACGAAGCCACCCGCCAGGCGCGCCTGCGGGACGCGGGCGACGAGCTGGTCCACCGGATCGGTCAGGTGGTCACCGTGCTGCCCACCAGTGTCCTCGCTGTCGCCCTGCTCGCCGACGACCGCGCCGCGATGCCCGACACCGAGCTCGCCGACCGCACCGATCGCCTCGTCGCCTGGCTCGGACGGCGCAGTGCCGCGATGACCCCCTTGGTCGGACAACACCCCGACGCAGCCCGGTCCCGCGCCCTCGGACGGTTTGAGCAGGCCGGCCACGTGCGCAGCCACGACACGGACGCCGGGCGCATCTGGGAGGTCGTCGTCGATCGGCGGGTCGTGCTCGACTTCCACAAGAACCAGATCATGCACCACTTCACCGCGGCCGGCCTCGTCGCGGCAGCCCTCCGTGCGATGCCCGAGGAAGGCTGCGTGCGCGCCGACCTGGTCGAGCCTGTGGCGCGCCTGACCGCGCTGTGGGTGCGGGAGCTCGCCCTGCCACCGGGCACGACCGCCGACGGACTGGTCGACGAGGGCCTACGGGATCTGGCGGCCCATGGCGCCATCCAGCGCGACGACGCGGGCGGCATCACGATCGAGGACACCCGCCGGATCGGGGAGATCCACGGGCTCGTTCGCGGCCTGCTCGAGAGCTACTTGCTGGCCGCGCAGGGCGTGCGCGATCCCGGACTGACGGCCGTGGACGCCAAGGGGTGGGGCAAGGTGCTGGCGGGTCGCCGCGAGGCCCTGCTGGAGACGGGGCTCGCCACCCGGCCTGAGGCGTTCGCCACCGTGACCCTGGTCCACGCGGTCAAGGAGCTGACCGCGCTCGGCGCGTTCACGACGCAGGGGGGCCACCTCGTCCCAGTGCCTGAAGTCCTCGATCCCCTCGCAGCATGGCTGCACGCGATGACCCACGGACCCGCGGCCCCCGACGTGTCCGTGCCCGGCGATCCGGCCGCATGAGCGACCACGACCTCGACGAGCTGTTCGGCGACGAGGGCGGGGCGCCCGAGCCCCGATCCGGCCTGATCCTCGGCCTGCTCACCGCGGGCGTGTCGATGGCGGTGCTGGGGCTGGCCTGCTCCTCGCCGCCGGGTGCCCTGCTCGTGCTGCTGGCCTGGTACTACGTCGACAAAGACCTGGACCGCATCGACAACGGCTACCTCCCTGCCGACACCCGACCCCGGGTCCGCCGCTTGCAGTACGCCGTGTGGGGCGCTGTCGCGCTGGTGCTGGTGGTGTTCGCGGTGCAGGCCTGGCTGCTCAGCGTGGGCGCGTACGACCTGCTGTGGGGCGCTGCGCTGGCCTCGCTGGGGGAGCTGCTCGGCGTCGGCCCAACGTGACCGCCGCTCACGCGCCGTCGGTGTCCGGGTCGCAGAAGTCGGGACGGAACCCCGCGTCGGGGTCGCACAGGCAGCCGGGCGCGGTCGGGTCCGCATCGCACGGATCGGGGGCCACCTCGACCTGGCGCGTGTCCTCGGCGACCGGGGTGTCCCCGTCCGACACCGCCAGCTCCAGGCGCACGGTGCGCCCGACGAGGGCCTGATACCGATCCGGATCGCTGGCGTCTTCGCCGAGCGCCGTGAAGTCGATCCGGGCCTCCAACCCCAGGTAGCAGCCCTCCCCCGTCCACGGACCGTCCGGATCCGCGCCCAGCAGCCGCTTGTTGGTGACGATGGGATCGCCCTGGGAGACCACCGTGTCCAACGCCACGTCGACCACCCGGTAGGTGATCACGGCCAGCTCGGGCAGGCCCGTGCCCCGCAAAGACACGTCGAGGTGCCAGCCGCCCTGCACCCCGTGCACCAGGGCCAGCGGCTGATCGTCGACCACCGCCTCGAACCCATCACACGAGGCCACACCCCCGAACGTGCCCGTGCCGAGCTCCACGTGGGCGGGCACGACGTCGGTGTCCGAGTCGGTCGGCGAGGCCGTGTCCGAGTCCTCCCCGGAGTCGACCGGTTCATCCTTCGCGGTGGCCGTGCAGGCGCTGACGGCGAGCACGATCCCGCGCCACCAAGCCCGATCCCCACCGGTCCCCGGTCGTCTCATCGTGGTCTCCTCCGGTCACCCGCCACCAGCGGCTGCCCCGACCCTTGCATCCAGCCGGTTAATCCGCGACCCGGAGGACGCATGCTGGATCGCATCCGACACACGGTGCTCGCCGGAGACCGCGTCTCGATCGACGACGCCGCCTGGCTGTTCGAGCACGCGGCCGACGACGACCTGCAGGCCCTCGCCCAGTCTGTGCGCGCCCGGTTCCACGCCCCCGACCGCGCCACCTGGCTGATCATGGCGATCGTCAACTACACCAACGTGTGCGTCGCCAAGTGCGACTACTGCGCGTTCTACCGGCTCCCCAAGGACCCCGACACCTACCTGCTCACCCCCGAGCAGCTGTACGCCAAGATCGACGCCTGCCTCGCCTTGGGCGGCTCGATGGTCGGGTTCAATGGGGGCTTCCATCCGGGCCTGCGGCTGGAGGACTACGCCGCACTGTTCGACGGGGTGCGAGACCGGTACGGCGACGGCCTCGAGTTCTATGGGATGACGGTCGCGGAGTTCATGTTCGCGTGCCGGGTGAGCAAGGTCGACTACGCCACCGGGGCCGCAATGATGGCGCGCAGCGGCAACCGCTGGGTCACGGGCGGCGGCGCGGAGATCCTGGTCGACAGCTTCCGCAAGCGCCACAGCCCCCTCAAGTACATGACCGAGGACTACTACGACGCCCAGCGCGCCTTGCTCGACGCTGGGCTGGGCAGCACCGCCACGATGGTGATCGGGTTCGACGAGACCCTCGCCGAGCGCATGGCCCACCTCGACCGCCTCCGGCGCTTCCAGGACGAGACGGGGCGTCGGCTGCCGAGCTTCCTGGTCTGGACCTACAAGCCGTTCCACACCGACCTGGGCGGCCAGGAGACGAGCGAGCGCGACTACCTGCGCTGGATGGCGGTGTGCCGCATCGTGCTCGACAACATCCCCCACCTCCGCACCAGCGTGCTCACCCGCAACGAGGGCGCCTTGCGCGGCCTGTCGTGGGGTGCAGACGACTTCGACCTTCCCACCGAGGACGAGGTCACGCAGATGGCAGGGGCCACCATCTCCCATGGGTTCGACACCCTGCTCCAGGCCGCCCGCGACGAAGGCTTCGAGCCGGTCCATCGCGGCCCATGGCCCGTGCCGCCCGCCGTGCAGGCGGCCTGAGCCTCACCGCGCCGGGGGCCGCACCCGCGTGTGAAACTCCCCGTGCTCCCCGAACGCGTCCACGCCCTCAGGGAGGGCGGCGACGAACGCGCGATCGAACCGCTGGCCCACCGTCACCCCCGCACACGTGCTGGCCGACACCTCCACCACGGCGCCGGACGCCTCCAGGCGATCGAGCAGCTCGGCGTAGGGCACGTGCCACACCGGCAGGTGGAGCTGGGCGTCGTGCGATCCGCGCCACGCCCCGAACGCCGCCTCGC
>JAUHWK010000373.1 GCA_030424555.1 bacterium
TCGTGGCCACGATCGTCATGGGGTCTCCAAGGGTCGGGGCACCACCCAGTGGCGCCCGGTGTCAGGGCATCGGCCCGCATCCAAGGCGGGACCGTATACAGTTCGAAGTCGGTCGAGGGACAGCACCGCGTCGGCGTCGCCGCGCTGGACCACCCTGCCATCGTCCATCAAGACGAGACGGTCCGCGACCGCAGCCGCCGCCCCCAGGTCGTGCAGCACCACCAAGACCGCGTTCCCCGCGTCCGCCAGGCGCCGCAGGTGGCCGAGCACCAGCCCGGCACGGCCTGGGTCCTGGGCAGACAGCGGCTCGTCCAGCAGCACCAGCCGTGGCCCCGCCGCCACCTGGGCGAGCACGCGCGCGAGGTGGACCCGCTGCCGCTGTCCCCCCGACAAGGTCGCCACCGGCCGGTCGATGAAGGTCTCCAGCTCCACCGCGCGCAGGGCCGCATCCACGGCCCGTCGATCCGCCCGTCCCGACGTCAGCTCCAAGCCCAGCGAGACCACGTCGCCTGCCGACAGCCCCAGCGCGGCCTCGGGATGCTGGGGAAGGACCACCACCGCCTGGGCCCGCTCGTGGCGACGCCAGGACGCCCACGGCCGGCCCCCGACCAGCAGCTCCCCCGACCGCGCCCGGAGATCCCCGGTGAGGGCCGCCAGGACCGAGGACTTTCCTGCCCCGTTTGGCCCCACCAGCACCACGACCTCCCCCGCGGCAACCGTCAAGGAGACCCCGTCCACCACGGCGACGCCGCCGCGCACCACGACAAGGTCACGCACCACGAGGCCCACGCTCACGACAGCCCTCGCACGGCCCGGGGCAGCAGGTGCAGGAACACCGGCCCGCCGATCAGCGCGGTCACCACCCCGATGGGCAGCTCGACGGGGGCGACCACCACCCGCGCGAGCGCATCCGACCCCACCACCAGCGCCGCCCCCACCATCGCGGAGCCCGGCACGACCAGGGCATGTCGAGGTCCAGAGACCAAGCGCACGAGGTGGGGGGCCACCAGGCCGACAAATCCCACCTGACCACACGCCGCGACGCCGACGCCCGTGAGCACCGAGGCCAGCACGGCCACGGCGGGCCCCACCCGCGACAGCTCCACGCCCAGGCTGCGCGCGGTCGACTCGCCCAGCAGCAGGGCATCCAGCGGCCGGATCATCCCCGCCGACAAGGCCATCGCGATCAGGATGGGCGGCGCCATCCACGCCAGGCGGGACCAGGTCGCCCCCCCGAGGCTGCCCATCGTCCAGAACGTGAGCGAGCGAAGCTGCTCGTCGTTTGCGACCGTCACCAACAAGCCCACAAACGCCCCCGCCAGCGCCATCACGGCGATGCCTGCCAGCAGGACTGTCGCCACATGGATCCGGCCTCCGACCCGGCCGAGCCGCAGCACGATCGCCGTGGCGACCAGCGCCCCCACCACCGCCGCGATCGGCGTCAGCGTCCCGAGCATCCAGTCCGGCAGCCACCCGACGAACCAGCCCACCCCCACGATGCTGGTCGCCGCCCCCAGGGTCCCCCCCGCCGACACGCCCACCAGCCCTGGATCGGCGAGCGGGTTGCGGAACCACCCCTGCACCAGCGCACCCGCCACACCCAGGCCGCCCCCGAGCACCAACCCCATCACCACCCGCGGCAGCCGGACGGACAGGACGACCGTCCGCTCCAGCGGCGCCACGTCGGACGCCGTGAACAGGCCGATCGCCTCCGCCACGACCGCGAGCACCGTCCCGACCGAGATCGGCACGGCACCCGCCCCCAGCGACCCGATGCACACGATCCCCAAGGCCCCCGCGAGGAGCGGGAGGAGGGGAAGGCGCCTGGCCGAGGGGGGGGACCACGCGGTCGGGGCAGCCATGTCCGTCACCGGGCGGCCTTGAGCTGCCCCGCGAGGGCTGCGATCGCATCGGCGATGCGCGGGCCGGTCGACAGGACCAGCCGATCGTCGAGGTGGACGAGCTTCAGCGACGGCCCCAGCAGTGCGAACGGGGTGAGGCGGCGCAGGGTCTCCTCGCCGCCCAGGCTCATCAGGCCCCCGGTCGTGACCAGGACATGGGTGGGCTTGAGCTGGACCAACGCCTCGTCGGTGATCGGACGAAAGCCGTCCCAGTCCCCGACGGCCGTGGCCCCTGTGGCCTCGATCACGGTGCGGATGCCCGTGCCCTTGCCCGCCAGCATCATCGTGCCCGCACCCCGCGCGTACACGAACGCGACCCGGACCTCCGGACCGACGCGATCGACGCCCGCGATGGTGGCGTCGAGGGAGGCGATCACGCCCGCGGCCTTGTCCGCCGCTCCGACCGCAGCGGCGACCACGCGAATGTTCGCGCGAACCCCGTCCAGGTCGGTCGGCTTGTCCAGCCGGGTGACGGGCACGCCCGCCCCTGCGACCGCCTCGAGCACCTCCGCAGGCCCCACGCTGCCTCCCGCCACGACGACGTCGGGACGGGTGGACAGGATGGGCTCGGTGGCGACCTGACGGTGCGTGCCGACCTTGGCGGCCTTGGGGAAGTCGCCGTGGCCTTCGACCACCGCGACCACGTCCCCAGCCCGCCCGAGCGCGGTGACGGTCTCCTCGACGTCGAGCCCGAGGGCAGCGATGCGCGACGGCTCGGCCGCCTGCACCGCACCCACGAACCCGAGGAGGAGGAGGAGACCCCGGATCATGTGGCCTCCGCCAGCGCCGCGACGCGCACGGTGACCATGCCATCATCCCAGTCCGTCACCGTGAACTTCCAGGTGTCGCCCGCCGCGTCGCGCACGGCATGGATGCGGCCCGACGGCGACACCGCGTGCGTGGCCGTGTCGTAGTCGAACCAGGTGCCGAGCGCGGTGCCGCTCTCGTACTGGCTGGGGGGCTCGACGTCGTCCTCCCACCCGGAGGTCGGCGCCTCGCTGACGTCGCCCCACGCGGTGCCATCCGGGTAGGTGTAGGCCTCCCCCATGCCCGAGCCGTTCCAGCCGCCGTTGAGCTTGAACACGGTGCGCGCGATCGACAGGTCCCAGTCCAGGGCGGTGGAGGGATCGCCGGGTGCGGTGATCTCCGACAGGTCCTCGAGGACGATGTAGACCGGCGCCTGCGCGTCCGACGCGTCGATCGTCTTGGTGATGCCGCGATCCGGATCCTCGATCTCCTCAAACCGGATCGTCGGGAACCCGGAGGTGCCGGCATTGTCGTAGTACGTGGTGAACACGAGCTTGTACGTGGCGCCGTCCAGGCCCCGCACCGCCCAGGTGCCCGCCGCCGGCGACAGCGCGTGGGTGGTGACGTCGTAGTCGTACCAGGCACCGAACACGAGGGTGTCCTCGCTGTCGGTGTCGGCCGCCGCCATGTCGGTCGCCCAGCCCGCGATCGGGGCCTCGGTCACGTTGGCGTACGCCTCGTCGATCCACACGGCCTCGACGTCCCCGTCGCCGGAGATGCCGCCGTTGACGATCACGTTGAAGCGCTGGAAGGCGAGCGACCAGTCGTCGGACTCGGACACGGTCGTGCCGCTCTCCAGGTCCACGTAGACCCACACGTCGTTGGCCGACGCGTCGATCTGCAGGACGGTCGAGCCGTCGGTGGTGCCGGTGTCGTCGGTCCCGGTGTCGTCCGTGCCCGTGTCGTCGGTCCCGGTGTCGTCCGTGCCCGTGTCGTCGGAGCCAGTGTCCCCACCCGTTCCGTCGTCGTCGAGGTCGAGGTCCTCGATGGACGGACCGCAGGCGGCGGCGAGCAGGGCAACGGTGAGCCAGGCAGGTTGGCGGAGGATGGTCATCTCAGGTCTCCTTGGTGGGTGGCCACGGGCGTGGGTTCGGGCCGAGAGCGGCCCTCGAAGGCGAGGCGGACGCCGCCGTACACGCGTCGTGGGCGTGTGGCGTCCAGGGTGGGATCCCCGGCGTCCAGGAGGTTGTCGGCACCGACGAACAGCTCGAGCTCGCGGACGGGCCGGTACCGAACGGCCAGGTCGAGCAGGCCTTGCCAGGGGGTCGCGACGGCGGAGGTGTCGGTGACGCCGGTGTAGAACGGGCGGGGTCCGAGCACGGTGGCGGTCAGCCCGATCCGGAGGTCGATCCGCTCGATCTCCCCGGTGATGGACGCGTTCCCCTGGTGCTCGGGACGGCCCGGGAGCGGGCGCTGGAGCGTCAGGTCGTCCGCGTCGACCAGGGTCCAGCCCAGCGAGCCGCGAACCGGCGACGTGCCCCCCAGGCGGAGCGAGGCGCTCAGGCCCTGAACGCGCGCGCGGTCGGCGTTGAGGTAGCCGTACACGGCGAGCTGGCCGGAGGTCGGATCCCCGAGCAGATCGGTCACGATCAGGTTTCGG
>JAUHWK010000374.1 GCA_030424555.1 bacterium
CGACACCCCCGGCCTCACCGCCGCCGACCTTCGGGCGCGGGCGCGTCGGCTCAAGGCCCTGCACGACGATCTCGGCCTGATCGTGATCGACTACCTGCAGCTGATGCAGGGAGACGACCCCCGCGCGCCCCGGCAGCAGCAGGTCAGCGACATCTCGCGGGGCCTCAAGATCCTCAGCAAGGAGCTGCACCTCCCGGTGATCGCGCTGTCGCAGCTCAACCGCGAGGTCGACAAGCGCAAGGAGGACGATCGCCGTCCGCGCCTGAGCGACCTGCGCGAGTCGGGGGCGATCGAGCAGGACGCCGACGTGATCTTGTTCATCTACCGGCCCGCTGCGTACATGAAGGACCCCGATCCCATCACCGCGCGCGAGGCGGAGGTCATCGTCGCCAAGCAGCGCGCAGGCGAGACCGGCATCGTGAAGATGGTGTTCCTGGGCGCCTTCGCACGGTTCGGGGATCGCGCCGACGACTTCGGGATCGCCCCCTGAACCGTGGTTTCGGACGGGTCGTGGGCGCGGCGGGGGCGGGCCGGTTTGTCAGGGGGCGGTGAGGGGCGGCGAGGACGCTGTGTGCGGGCTGGGGGACGCCTTGGACGGGAATGCCGATTCGGCTATGCTCGCGGCGGTCATGGGCCCCCGGGCTCGTGTGGACCACGCCGGCAACGCCTCTCACGGGGTGCCCGTCGGCTCCGGTCCCACTTCCGGAACCCCCCGCGGCCGACGCACCCAACGACCCGATCTTGATTCCTGACCCTTCGTCCGGAGAGGCCCTGCGATGGACAAGCCCGCCCTGCTCGCCGAGTTCCAGGAGCAGCTGGACAAGCTGGACCAGTACCAGACCTTCATCGAGAAGGCCCGCAACATGGCGGGCAAGTTCAACCCGGCGGTCGTCGAGAAGGTCGTCACCGACAACACCGAGAAGTCGGAGGTGGTCTACGGGATCATCGCCCCGCTGGTCCCGCAGGTCCACGAGGTGATCGCCCAGCTCGAGTCCGACAAGGCCGACGTCGCGGGCGGTGTCGAGGATGCCAAGCTCTCGCTCGAGGAGCTGGAGCTGCGCGTCGCGATCGGCGAGCTGGACCAGGCGGCCTTCGAGCAGGAGGCCGCCGAGGCGCAGGGCCAGGTCGAGGGCGCCGATGCCGCCATCGCCGCGATCGATGAGGAGCTGACCTCCTTCCGGGACCTGATGAACGCCTGGCTGGAGCGCGCGCCCGCCGACGATGCCCCCACCAGCGGCCCGTCCGAGGAGGAGGAGGATCTCCTCGGCTCGCTCGAGGACGACGAGGACGACGGCTTCCTCGGCGACGCGTTCGACGAGGACGACGCCTTTGCCGGTGAGCAGGGCCGCGGCAGCAACGTCCACGCCGAGAAGTCCGACATCTCCGACGACATCAGCGCCGTGTTCGACGACGAGCCCGAGGACGAGCCGCTGCTGGCGGCCCCGGAGGACGAAGGCTTCGTGCTGCCGGCCGACGATGACCTGCTCGACATCGCTGAGGCCGAGGTGGCGGGCCAGGACGCGGCCGTCCTCGTGCTGAGCGAGGGCACGGCCGACGAGACGGCGTTCTCGTTCGACGGCGAGGTCATCAGCCTCGGCCGCAACCGGGACAACACCATCCAGGTGAAGAACGACAGCAAGGTGTCGCGCTACCACTGCAAGGTCTACAAGCGCGACGGCTACTACTTCATCGAGGACAACAAGTCCGCGAACGGCACGTTGGTCGATGGCCAGCTCGTGACCGAGAAGCGGTTGCTGGGTGGGGAAGAGATCATCGTGGGCGAGACGATGTTCCGCTTCCGCATCCCCGCGTGAGAAGCGCGTAGCGCACGCGCGATCCTGCGTCGCGGGCAGATTCGCTCAGTCACGCGCGTGACAAGCGCGTAGGGCACGCGCGATCCTGCGTCGCTAGCCGGATTCGCTCAGTCACGTGCATGAGCACGCTCCTGTCGCGAATCCGCCGTCGCTCCTTGTGTCGCACGCACCCTACGCGCTTCTCACACTACGAGGGTGTCGTTCGGTTCGTCCGGCGGTCGCGTCCTTCGGCCGCTCCCCTCCAAGTGCCCCACGGTGTTCGGCTGCCCCCGCAGCCGGGATGCCCTTCGGGCGTTCGGGGTTGCGTGCTGCGCACGCTTTGGGGTTGCGTGCTGCGCACGCTTGGCGCTTTGGGATTGCGTGCTGCGCACGCTGGGGTGTTGGTTGGGAAGTTGGTGGGGTGACGGGGGGGGGCTTCACCGGATCGCCTCGGATGGGGGCGGGCGGGTGCGGTAGACGGGTGGGCATGCGTGGAACGCTTGCTGTGCTGGTCGGACTGCTCGCCTCGGGGGAGGCGGGGGCTGCGGACGTGGCCTGGCGGGATGTGGGCCCGGCGGGCGGGTTGGTGGCGCGGGACGTCGCGGTGGATGGGCGGCGGGTGCTGGTCTCCGATGCGGACGGGGCCGTGTGGCGCAGCGAGGATGGGGGGCGGACCTGGTCTCGGGTGATGGGGCCGGTCGCGGGGGCGGCGGGTGCGTTCGACCGGGAGCGCGTGCGGCTGGATGCGGAGGTGCGGCTCCAGGAGCTGGTCGACGACCTGACCGCGGACCTGGAGGCGTCGGGCCAGCTGCAAGGCGGGGGAGACGGCGAGGACGCCCTGGCCGAGGCGCTGGCCGAGGAGGCCGAGGCGGTGTCGCAGGCCACGGAGGCGGTGTCGGACACGTTGCAGGCGGACGCCCTCCAGGATGGCTTCTTCCGCCAGGTGGGGCAGGACGATCGGGGGGTCGGGCCGGTGCCGCTTGGCTGGGATGGCGATCGGGCGTGGGTGGGCCGCGCCGATGGCTTGTGGCAGGTGCAGGCGGAGGGCCACGCGGAGCGGGTCGCGGTGGCCGAGGTCACGGCGCTGGCCGACGGGGTGTGGCGGGGCCGGGCGGTCGGCACGACGGGCGGGTTGCTGGTGCAGGAGGCGCGACGGGGGGGATGGGCGCCGGTCGTCGGGGGCCCGGTCGGCACGGTCCACGCGCTGGTCTCGGAGGGCGACCGCCTGTGGGCGGCGGCGGACGACGGGGTGTGGTCCCTGCAGGACGGGGGCGATGGGACGATCGCCCGCTGGCTGGACGGCGTCGCGATCACCGATGTGGCCCACGACGGCGCGCGGGCCTGGGTCACGGATGGCACGCGGCTGTGGCGGCTGGACGGAGACGAGCCGGCGTTCGTGACGCCACCGGGCACCACGCGCATCCTCGATCTGGACGCGGAGGACGGGCAGGTCCAGGTGTTGACCGAGCGGGCGGTGTGGACGCGGCAGCAGGGCGACGACGGCTGGCAGGAAGCCCGGCTGGCCCTGCCGGCGGCGGCGGTGCCGGTGGCGGTCGAGGTGGCGCCCGAGGCGCCCTGGGTCGCGACCCGGGCGGGGCTGTTCACCCACGACGACGCGCGCCGCGACGACGCGCACGCGTCCGAGACGGCGTTCGTGCCCTCCGCCTTGCTGCTCGCGGAGGCGCTGAACCAGCCTGGGCTCCGGGCACGCATCCGGTCCGGCCGCGCCACCCAGGTGGCCCGCTGGCTGGTCCCCCAGATCGTGGCCGAGGTGCGCGTGGTGGATCGGGACGGGGTGGTGTCACGGCTCGACGCGGGACGCGCGCTGGGCCTGGACGACGACGTCAACCTGATGGTCCGCGCCGTGTGGCAGCCGCCCTCCCGGGAGGTCGCGTTCGTCGATCCCGAGGACCTCGTGGTCGATGTGGGCGATGGCGGCACCGAGGTGTTCTCGGGGGCCTTCGACGACGGCGTGTTGGTCGCGCGGCAGTCGCGGTCCGCGGTTCGCGACGGGGTCGCGCGGAGCCAGCGGATCGTCGAGCTGGCGCAGCAGCGCGGACGCCTGGTCGCGTCCCGGGAGGAGGCCTCGGGCGACGATCTGCGCGCGCGGGTCCGCCTGGAGCTCCGGATTCAAGAGATCGAGGCCACGTTGGACGCCCTCACCCAGGGCGCCGTCGGGCGATGGTACACGGCACACGCCGCAGGAGGTCAGGGATGACACGGTGGATCACGGGTTGGACGCTGGCGGCGCTGGCGTGGGTGAGCACCGCGGGCGCGGTGGAGCGCGTGCGGCTGGACACGGCGGACGCTGCCACGCTCGCCACGCTGGACGGGGTGGAGCCTGACGAGGCCGAGCGCATCGTGGCGCTGCGGACCCAGCGTGGGGGGATCACCACGGTCGAGGCCCTGCGGGTGCTCGGGTTCGACGAGCCCACGCTCGATGCGCTGCGCGAGGGCACCGAGGTCGGCCTCGATCTCGGGGGGAGCACCGGCACGGCCTTCTCG
>JAUHWK010000375.1 GCA_030424555.1 bacterium
GACCTCGAGGGTCCGGAGGTCCCGGCGGGTCTCGGGGTCCCGATCCCGGGGATCGGTGGACCGACTGTACAGGTAGGAGGCGACCACGCCTGGCGCCATCGGAAGCGGCCCGGGCTCGTAGTCGACCGCGCCGGACAACCGCATTCGGTACAGGCCGCGACGTTTGAGGAACACGTCGGGGGCCTTGAAGGCGATCGGGCCGAGGTGGCTGTTGGCGCCTGGGAGATCGGGGGTGGTGGGATCCCGATCGCAGTGGGGCGTCGTGTGGCCGTAGGCCGCGCCACCACAGCGATGGACGTACATCGTGCCCCCGCCGGTGACGTCCGGGATGCGGGCGTGCGCGACCAGCCACCACGCCATCACGGCGCGATCGATCGCGATGTGCAGGGAGCCGTCGTCGCCGTACTCCGAGGGATTCAGGCTGCGTGGCCGCGCGAGGCCGAGGTATTGTTCGGGGTCGGCGCACGAGACGAAGGCCTCCTCGAACGGTGTGTCGGCCGGCACGTCGCAGCCGGGCCACCCCCCCAGGCCCTCGATCCCTTCCGGGTTCCACACGGCCGCGTCCAGTCGGTTGACGACGGTCTGGAGCACGCCCACGGCCTCCACCACGGACCAGCGGTTCCGAGCGAGCCGTCCCGTGCCGATCTCGCCGAGCAGCAGGCGGACGGCGATCGCCCACGGTGGCTGATCGGCGAGGTCCCGCCGGTGGATGCGCTGCATCACGATCGTGCGATCGAACCCGACCAGGTCGATGTGGGCTTCGCGCGTCCAGGGCGCGCGGTCGACGCCGACCACGGACGGGTGGCTCCAGGTGGTCGGATCCCCGTCTCCGAGCGGGTGGACGTCCCACGGGCGGGTCCCAGCGGGGCGATCGGGTACGGTGGCCGGGCCCGGATCCATCAGCTGACGGACCCCCACGAACGCGATCAGCGCGGCGAGCACCAGCACGCCCGCCATGGGACCCCGCACGAGGCCGCGACGGGCGCCACCGGGAGGGGCGACGCCGGGGAGATCGGAGGACGACGGAACACGGGGCATCGGGCCTCGGGGTGTCGCGGAGTGTACCGCCGGGCCCTCGGTGAGCCAACCGGCCCGGGGGCGATGGGGAACGGGGAGGGGATGGGCTACGGCCCGGGCACGGAGGCAGGATGCGACGGATCATGCTGGGCTTGGCAGGCGTCGCCGGGGTGGCGGTGGTGGCGGTCGCAGGCCTGGGCTGGCGCGCCGCCGGGTCGGGGTGGGATCCCCCCGCGCTCCCCGACGGCGTGGTCGATGTCGCGCCCGATCCAGATCGCCTCGCGTCGTCTCTGGCCGCCTTGATCCAGCTCCCCACGATGACGCCGGTGGAGGAAGGGGCTGTGGACTGGCGGGACCCTGGAGTGGACGCGCTCGGGCAGCCGGTCGAGCCCGCCTGGATCCGCCTGCTTCGCGAGATCTGGCTGGATGGCCTGGACGCGACTGTGTCCCAGGTGGGACGGGGGCTGGCCATCCGGCTCGACGGCCCGTCGGAGGCCCCGCCGGCGCTGTGGCTCGCCCACGTCGACGTGGTGCCCGTCTCGGATCCCGACGGGTGGACCCATCCACCGTTTGCGGGGGTGGTGGCAGACGGCGTGGTCCATGGCCGGGGAGCGCTGGACAACAAGGCCTCGATCGCCGCGATCCTGGAGGCGATGCGCTTGCTGCAAGCGCAGGGGCGCGCGCCGAGTCGGGACGTCGTCCTGCTGATCACGCCCGACGAAGAGGTGAGCGGAGCGACGGCCCAGCTGGCGGCGTCCGACCTGTCGCTCGTGGGCGACCCGGCGTTTGTCCTGGACGAGGGCAGCTACCTGCTTCCCGACCTGTTCGAGGGCGTGCTCGTCGGGGCGGTCGCCGTCAGCGAGAAGACCTTCGTCAACTACCGCCTGGTCGCGCGGGGCGAGGATCGCCACAGCTCCATGCCCCAGCCGCCCTCGGCGGTGGATCGGCTCGTGGCGGGGCTGGACCGTATCGGGACCTGGGACACGCCGTCGGCCCTGCCCGCGCCCTTGATCGAGGGGTTGCGACGAATGGCGCCCACGCGGGCGTGGCCGGAGTCGTGGGTGCTGGCCAACGCGGACCTGCTGGAGCCCGTCGTGCGGGGGATCGTCCAAGCGAGCCCGGCCGGCAACGCGATCACGCGCGACACCGTCGCCACCACGCTGATCGACGTCGGGGTGAAGGACAACGTCATCCCGCGGGTCGCCGTCGCCAACGTCAACGCCCGGTTGCGTCCCCAGACCGCGCCCGACGCGTTCCGCGACGCCATCCAGGCGCGGGTCGGTCCCGAGATCGAGGTGACGGTCGATGGTGAGTGGGCCCAGGGTGCCCCCGGACGCTGGGACACCCCCCTGTTCGCCGCGCTGGAGACCGTGATCCCGGCGGTGGCGCCTGGGGCGGTGGTGATCCCGTCGGCGACCCCGGGGACGATGGACGCGCGGTACTTTGCCGCTGCGGGGCTGCCGACGCACCGGTTCCACCCCTTCGTGGCCGATGCGGCCCTGCGCGCGTCCCTGCACGGCACCGACGAGCGCATCCCGGTCGAGGAGCTCGTCCGCGGCGTGCGCTTCTACCACCTGCTGCTGCAGGTTCAGTGAGCGGAGCCCCCATGCCCACCTTGCCGGTTCCCGACGCCGCACTCACCGAGCGCGTCGCCACGCGCCTCGCCGACGTCCCCGGGGTCGCCCGTCGGCCCATGTTCGGGATGCCGGGGTTCTTCATCGGCAAGCGCTGCTTTGCGTGCGTGATGGGGGACGGCCTGTCCCTCAAGCTCGGCAAGCCCCGGTCCGCTGCGCTCCTCGAGGACGACCTGGGCGTGTTCCCGCTGGTCGTGATGGACCGCACGATGGGCGGCTGGGTCGTCGTGCCCGGGGACGAGCTCGACGGCCTGTGGGACCTGGTGGACGAGGCGCGCGCCTTCGTGGCGTCCGGCGGCTGATCCGGTCCACGCGCACCGGACGTCCCCCCACCTCACGTCATCCGGTCGAGACCAGGGGGGCCTCCCGCCCCAGCGCCTCCAGCCGGGGGGCGACCCGCCGGCACGCGGACTCGATCCGGGGCATCGCGGCATCATGGTAGTGCGCGTGATCCCACGTGATTCGCAGCCTGGCGAGCACGGGGCCACCTTCGCGGCACACGGCGAGCTCGCGTGAGGTCCGCTCCTGCGCGTCGGGACCGACGATCCCGTGGGCGCCCGAGCCCCGAACCGGCCACCGGCACACGCGCACCATCCCGGCGTCCACGCCCTCGCTCACGATGAACTCCACCTCACGGGCCCCTGCCGCATGGGCGACGTCGAACAGCGCCTCGCACACCTGGGCGACCGCGGCGTCGTGGCCCAGACCGTCGGCCATGCCGTCGATTCGCGCCTGGACGAGGCGGTTGCGCTCCCGGATGGCGGCCGCGAAGTCTGCGCCCGAGGCGAGGTCCGCGGGCACCGCGGCGTACCCGACCTTGCGCAGCAGGATGCCCGCGACGATCAGCGCGCCCACGAACAGCAAGCCCTGGTCGAGGTTGCGCTGGAAGTGCATGCCCAGGCCCAGCAGCGCGAACAGCGCGGCGAACCCATACATCACCAGGACCGTCCCCCGGTGGGAGTGCCCAGCGTCCAGCAGCCGGTGGTGGATGTGCTGCTTGTCGCCCACGAACAAGGACTGTCCGAACCAGGCCCGGCGCGCGATGGCCAGCAAGGTGTCGAGGATGGGCAGGCCCAGCACCAGCACCGGCGTGACCAGGGCGACCGCGGCCCCTCGCTTGGTGGAGGTGGTGACGGTGACGACCGCGAGCATGAACCCGAGGAACATGCTGCCGGTGTCGCCCATGAAGATGCGGGCGGGGTGGAAGTTGAACACCAGGAAGCCCAGGACGGCCCCGGCCAGCGCGAGGCACACGAGCGCGAGGACGTGGTCTCCCTTGGCGGTGGCCAAGACCACCATGGGCGCCAGGGCGAACAGGGCCATGCCGCCCGCGAGGCCGTCGAGCCCGTCGATTAGGTTGACCGCGTTGGTGACGCCCACCACCCACAGGATCGTCAGGGGGATCCCCCACCAGCCGATGTCCAGCACCGGCAGGAACGGCAGATCGAGTGCGCGGATGTGCAAGCCCAGCGCGACGAGGCCCACGGCGACGCCGAGCTGGACCCCGAACTTGAGGCGTGGGCTGGCGCCGCGCAGGTCGTCCCACAGGCCCAGGGCGGCGATCACCCCTCCGCCACCGAGCATCCCCAGCACCAGCGACCGGTCCCCGAGCAGGTGTTGCCCGATGTCGGTCTGGTACAGCGTG
>JAUHWK010000376.1 GCA_030424555.1 bacterium
CGACCCGTTGCTCGAGGGCGACGTGTTCCCCACCTACCAGCTCCACTTCGACGTGGTGCTCGAGCTGCCCCCGGGTGCGCGGGTGTTGGCGCGGTCGGCCCGGTCGGCGGTGCAGGCGCTCGACCTGGCGATCCTCAAGTTCCGGCGCGAGGGCGCGCAGGTCGAGGTCGTGGGCATGAACGAGGCGACGGCGACGCTGGTCGACCGGCTGGCGGTTCATGACAAGCCCGGGGCCATGGCCCGGCTGATGGACCACTGAGCAGGGGGGAGCCATGACACGCACGATCGTCGCGCTGGTGGATGGGTCGGTCCATGCCGAGAGCGTGTGCCACCATGCCTCGTGGATCGCGCAGCGGACGCAGGCGCCCGTGGCGCTGATCCACGTCCTCGGTCGACGGGAGGGGCCGACCGGGACCGACCTGTCCGGCGCCATCCGGCTGGGGGCCCGCACACGGCTCATGCAGGAGCTGGCTGAGCTCGACGCGCAGCGCGCACGTCTGGTCCGCGATCGCGGTCGGGCGATCCTCGAGGATGCCCGCGCGCTCGTCGATCAGGACGGCGTCGGGGCCATCACCACCCGCCTGCTTCGGGGCGACCTCGTCGAGGCCACGAGCGAGATCGAGGCGGACGCCCGGGTGATCGTGCTCGGCAAGCGCGGTGAGGCGGCGGACTTTGCGAAGGGGCACCTGGGATCCAACCTGGAGCGGATCGTGCGGGCCGCCCATCGGCCAGTGCTCGTGGCGGCGCGCGCATTCACGCCCATCGAGCGCGTCCTGGTCGCGTTCGACGGCGGTGCCTCGGCGAGGAAGGCGATCGACCACATCGCCCAGAGCACGCTGTTCGACGGGCTGCCGATCACCGTGGCCTACGTGGGGACCGAGACCCCCGACATCCAGCGCGGGCTGGCGGGGGCTGCGGCCCGGCTCACCGAGGCGGGTCACGTGGTCCAGACCCGGATCGCGCCCGGCCAGCCCGAGACGGTGCTTGCCCGGATGGTGGACGCGGAGGGCTTCGGCCTCGTGTTCATGGGAGCGTACGGCCACAGCCGCATTCGCAGCTTGGTGATCGGCTCGACCACAACCGAGATGGTGCGCTCCTGCAGCGTGTCCGTGGTCCTGATGCGCTGAGCCTGCGCCCGGGTCGTCGGCTCGCGGCGACCGTGGGGCCACGGCGCGATCCACCTCCCGTGCCCCGGGGACCTGCGTGCGGGCCTGTGGGGCGCACGGCGCGTCCGTTCGAGCCGTTCGTGTTCGAGCGGCGGGTGGCGCGCGGCCTCAGCCGTTGAGCATGTCGAGCAGCTTGCCGACCGTGCGCCAGTTGCGGATCGTGACCGGGTGGCCGACCGTGCGCTCCAGCTTGGGGCCCGCGAGGGTGGATCGGGCCGTGCCGTGGGCGAGGTGCAGGTAGATCGCGCGCGGTCCAGGCGCCCAGCGCTCGTCGCCGGCGACGAGGGGATCGAGATCGACATCTGGCGTGGCGGGCGCGTCGACCAGGGCGGCGTGGAACGGCTTGCCGTCGGGTGGGGCTTGCCAGGGGAAGGACGCGACCAGGGTGCGCCAGGCTGGATCGCTCCGCACGAGGACGGGGACGGACGCGCCCAGGATGGCCTGCACCGCGCGGTCGGTGGCGGCGGCGACGGCGGCTTCGTCCCAGGTGTCGTCGGTGTCGACGACGGCGTTGCCGCTCTGGATGTAGGTGCGGGCGGCGGTCAGGCCCTGGTCGGCCAGCCGCGCGCGAAGGTCTGCCATCGGCACCTTGCGGTGGCCCGACACGTTGATGCCCCGCAGCAGGATCACCCAGCGCATACGCGACCTCCCTCGTCCTCCAGCACGGAGGCGACGCAGGCCCGTAGCCAGCGATGGCGTGCGTTGTCGTGGTGGCGAGCGTGCCACACCAGCGGGAGGGCGAGCGGCGAGGCCTTGAAGGGCAAGGGCAGGACCGCCATGGCACCCCGCTGGGCGAGGTGGTGGGCGAGGCGGGTGGAGGTCGTGACCTTGAGATCGGTCTGCTCCACCAGCAGGGCGACCACGAGCGGGGACGACGTGCGGACCACCACGCGGCGGGCGAGTCCGAGCTCGGACAGGGCGCGATCGACCTGCCCTGGGCCCGCTCCGGTCACCGTCATCAGTCCGTGGGTCCCCCTGGCGAACCGGGCGGCGTCCCACGGGCCAGCATGGGCGTCGAGGTCGGGGTGGTCTGCCCGGAGCACGACCGACCATCCGTCCTCCAGGCCGCGCCGCATGCGCAGGGCGCCGTCGCCCGCTCCCACGACCCCAAACGCGAGGTCGATGCGGCCGGCGCGGAGATCGTCGGCCCAGTCGCGGGAGAACGACGTGGCCACCACGTCGATCCCGGGCGCCTGGCGGGCCAGCCGCTCGAGGAGGGCGGGAAGGAACAGCAGGGCGAGGTGGTCGGGGATCCCCAGGCGAAGGGTGCCGTCGGCGTTGTGGGGGTCGAACCGGGGCGGATCGAGGATGGCGTCGAGTGCGGCGAGTGCCTGGTGGACGGCGTCTCGGACGGTGTGGGCGCGGGCGGTGGGGACGAGCCGGTGGCCTTCGGGGACGAACAAGGGGTCGTCGACCAGGGCGCGGAGGCGGGCGAGCGCGCGGCTGGCCCCGGACTGCGACAGGCCGACCTCCCGGCCGGCCAGGGTGACCGATCCGGTGGCCCACAGGGCCTCGAACAAGCGGAGAAGCTGGGGATCCATGTCATGCGATCTAAGCATGGTGCCGATGCGTGTCACGCACGGCGCGCCGCCCTACCCGGAGTGCGGAGGTGATGATGTCGCTGCCGATCACGATGGTGTACGCCGGATCGCTGGGGTTGCTGATGGCCGTGCTGTCCATCCGCGTCCCGATGCGTCGGGGCCAGCTCGACGTGCCGTACGGGGATGGCGGGGATGAAGCGCTCGCGACCCGCATCCGAGCGTTCGGGAACTTCACCGAGTACGTGCCGATGCTGCTGATCCTGATGGGTCTGCTGGAGTCTTCGGGGACGTCACCGTTCGCCCTGCACGGTCTGGGGATCGGGGCCCTGTCGATGCGGCTCCTCCACGCGATCGCCTACAAGGGCTCGTCGACCTTGTCGCTGCCGCGCAAGGTGGGGCGGGGCATCGCGGCGATGGGCACCTGGTGCGTGCTGGTCTGCGCGTCGGTGTGGGTCCTGCTGGCCTGACGCCTCGGGGGGATCGGATGTCGCGGTCCCGCCCGGGACGGCGCGCCCACGCTGCGCTACCCGCACCCGTCGTCGCGGCGACCGTGCCGGGCGCAGGGAGTCGGCATGGCGGGTCTGGTCGCACTGTTCGTGGTCATCATCGTGTCCTGGGTGATCGTGACCGTCGCGGGCACGATGCTCGAGCTCACGGGGCTGGATCCCACCACCGCGCGGTTTCAGGCGCTGTCGGCGTTCTCGGGGACGGGGTTCACGACCCGCGCCTCCGAGCTGGTGGTGCGTCATCCGGTGCGGCGGCGGATCGTGGCCTCGCTGATGGTCCTGGGCAACGCGGGGACGGCGTCGCTGGTCGCGTCCCTGATCGGGACGTTCAACCAGGACCACGTGATGGACGTCGCGCTCAACGCCTTGCTGTTGGTGGTGTTCGCGATGGCGATGGTGACGCTGGCGCGCCACTTCGGGACCACGTTCGCCCGCTTGCTGCGGCTCGTGCTCGGCTCGGCGATGACCGGTCAGCAGGTGGCCCGCGAGGAGCTGATGCTGTTCCGAGAGGGGTTCGGGCTCGTGCGGGCTCCGATCCTGGCGGACGGACCCTTGGATGGGGTGTCGCTGAGGGCCTCCGGGCTGCGGCACAAGAAGCTGGAGGTGCTGGCGATCGAAGACGGCCTGTCCGTCACCCCGGTGCCCGATCCGGACCACGTGTTCCGACCGGGGCAGTGGGCGCTGGTGTACGGCGCGACGGAGCAGGTCGAGGAGGCGTTCGGCCCCCCCGCCTGACCCTGGAGATCACAGGCCCGTGTCGGCGTCCGTGTCGTGGCGGAAGGGATCGGCGAACCGTGGATCCTGGCTGGGGACGAGGTCGGTCAGCGTGCCGAGGAACGCGACCAGGGCGGCCTGGTCCTCCGCGGACAGTCCCAGCCGGCGTGGCCCATCGGCGTCGCGCAGGATGGGGTCGAGGTTGGGGCGGTTGGCGATCCCATCGTTGTAGAAGGCCACCACCTCCTCCAGCGTCTCGAAGCGGCCGTCGTGCATGTAGGGCGCGCGCAGGGCGACGTTGCGCAGGGAGGTGGACTTGAACCGACCGTTGTCCTGGGGCAGACCCGTGA
>JAUHWK010000377.1 GCA_030424555.1 bacterium
CCGACCCCAAGGATCCGTCCATCCGCGACAGCGACAAGGACGGCAACCCGGGCACCACCGTGGTGATCCGGCACCCGATGATGGGCGAGGGCCACGTGTTCGTCGCGCAGCGCTCCGTGGCCCGGCTCGAGGGGCGCCGCCTTCCCACCGGCCAGATCCGCGGCGTGATCTTCACCGCCCCCGACATGTTCAAGATCCACGCGACCAAGTGGTGGCTGCGCAAGGAGACCCCCCAGCGTCAGCACCCGAGCCCGAAGGAGTCGCCGTTCGTGATGGTGCCGGCGGAGGGCACCCTGGACTGTGCGGCGCTGCTGGCCCACAAGGACACGCTGTTTCCGACCCACGAAGAGCTCGGGGCCACGCCCGACATCTGAGGGCTACGGTCTGAGGCTCGCCCTCGGAGGCCCGGTGCGGCTCAACGCTCGGTGCGTGCCGCGTAGGTTCGCCCGCGCCACTGCACCGTCCCCCGACGGCTCCAGCGCCAGCTGTTGATCGCGATCGCCAGGATCGCGAGGACACCGAAGGGATGGAAGGGGATCGGCCACCACGGCTGCCGAAGCCGCACGGCCTCCAACCCCCGGATCCCCAGGTTGAGGGCGACCCCGATCGTCGTGCCGATCGCCGGCGCCCCCAGCACCGCCCACTCGACGGGGAGTCGGACAAACGGCAGCACAAACGTGAAGAAGTACCCGGAGACGACCAGCGCCAGCAGGACCGGGCTCTCGCCGAGGCCTTCGTACAGGTTCTTGCTGAACCCGTCCCAGAGCGGGCGGAACCCGTCGTACATCCGGCAGGTGGCGGTGCGGTGCCCTGTCGTGAACAGGACCCGGTGTCCGAGCGACTTGGTGCGCACCCCGATCGCCTGATCGTCGACGATCTCCATCGGGATCGCCGCGTACCCGCCGACGTCGTCGTACGCCGCGCGGGCAAACGCCATGATCTGGCCGCTGACCGAGGTGAGGCGGGGGTCGGGATGCCGGGGGATGGCGGCCATCGGGTACCAGGCCATGAACGTGAGCCCCAGCACGGGCAGGGTCACGGCCTCGCCGAACGTGCCGACCTGTTGGTGGGGGAACATGGTGACGAGGTCCGCGTCGTGGGCCTGCATGGCGCCGATCACCCGGGCGGGACCGTCGGGGGACAGGGTGACGTCGGCGTCGAGGAACATCAGCACCTCGCCGGTGGCGGCCTCGCCGAGCTGGTGGCAGGCATGCACCTTGCCGACCCAGCCGTCGGGCAGCGGGCGCCCTTGGATCACCCGCAGGCGTGGGTCCGCTGCGGCGAGCTCCGCGAGGATGGCGCCGGTCGCGTCGTCGCTGTGGTCGTCACACACCACGACTTCGTGGACGGGGGGCTGGGCGTCGAGGGCCGCGCGCACGCACCGCCGGATGGTCGCTTCCTCGTTGCGCGCGGGGATCAGCACGCTGACGGCGGGAAGCTCAGAGGCGACCGCGTGGTCGGAGGGCCACGACACCGCGTTGATGGCGGCCATCACGGCAGCCCACAGGGTGGGCGACAGGAGCGCGATGTCGGCGACGGGATCCATCCCGGGACCTCTTCGGGGGCCGCCACCTAGCCCGTCGAGCGGGCGGGGTGTGGACAGGGAGACGAGGATCCGGCAGGAGACAACGCACACGGTCTGCGCGGGAGGACGGAGATGGACCGAGCCGGACACCGGTCATGGGGGGGGCGCTGCGCGGCACTGGTCGTCGTGGCGGGGCTCGCCGCACCCGGGCGGTCCCACGCCGAGCCCGCGATGGCGATCGGGGCCCAGATCGGCCTGGCCGTTCCCGATCCGAGCGAGCCCACCGGGGTGGTGTACGCGATCCGTCCCACGATCGGGGCGTGGTTCACCCACGCGATCGGCCTGGAGGCGCAGCTGCTGTCCAGCTGGATGCCGCAGACCGACGCCTTCCCACGCAGGCGCTTGCTGATGCCGACGCTGTCGGTCGCGTTCGAGCCTGTTCCCGAGGACCACCCGATCCTGATTCGCCCGCTGATCCGGGTCGGAGGCGGCGCGCGCCTGTGGCGCCTGGACGACGGCACCGTCACCGACCGGGTGGACGGGGTGTTCACCGTGGGCATCGGGGCGGCGTTTCCCGTCCTCGGAGCGCTGCGCCTGCGCACCGACCTGGACGCGATGGTCACGGCGGGCGCCGAGGATCCGTCGTGGAACAGCCCGGGCATCTCGATGTCGTGGACCGTGGGCGTGGAGATCAAGCTGGGGGTCGGCCGGGATCGGGACAACGACCTGGTGATGGACCGCCTGGACGCCTGTCCGGAGGTTCCCGAAGACCTGGACGGGTTCGAGGACGACGACGGCTGTCCCGAGGACGACAACGACCAGGACACCGTGGTGGACGCGCTCGACAGCTGCGATGACGCGCCGGAGGACCTGGACGGGTTCGAAGACTGGGATGGCTGTCCGGATCCCGACAACGACGGCGATGGCCTGCTCGACGCCGACGATGCCTGCCCCGATCTCGCTGCAGACGGCGGGCCGAACGGCTGTCCGGATGGCGACCGGGACGGCGTGCCCGATCCCCAGGACGCGTGTCCGGACGTGGTCGGGGACGGACCGGACGGGTGCGTGGCCGACACCGACGGCGATGGCCTGCCAGACGCACAAGACGCCTGTCCCTCCCAGCCGGGGCCCGACACCACGGCGGGCTGTCCGGAGGACACGGACGCGGGCGGCGAGTGAGGTGTGCAGCGGCCCGCATCCGGTGCGAAACCGTCTCGCCGGTCGGAACGGATCCTGCGGGATGCGTGACGGTTGGAGACAGGCGACGTTATGGTGCGGCGTCGACGGTGGGCGCACCCATCGGGAACAGATCGTGGGGGGCACGGTGTTGCTCCCCTGGTTGGAACCCTCCGCACGGAGCGAGCATCCATGGCCGAACCGCAGCACGATGCGACGTCCATCCACCGCACCCTCTGCCGGTTCCTTCAGGACGAGCTGCTCGAGCCGGGCGCCCCGTTCGACGATGGGGCCGAGCTGGCCACCCTCGGGGTCGACAGCTTCGCGTTGATGGAGGTCCTGCTGTTCGTCGAGCGCGAGTGGGGCACGGCCCTGCCGATGGACCTGCTCACCCCGGACAACACCCGCACCGCCCGCACCCTGTCGCGGTGCGTGGCGGGGGTCGTCACGTCCGTGCGCGTCGCCTGATCCTCCTCGGGACGCCAGGCTGCCACGTCCCATGAGTGGGCCCCGCCCCGACCACGTCCCCCTGCTGGGCCCCGACGCCATCCTGCTGGCGATGAGCGACGGGATGCGCCGCCGGGTCGGGCACGACGCCAGCTGCCGGCTGGTGGTGCGGGTGGCGGGTCACGTCGATCCGGATGCGCTCGGCATGCGCCTGAAGGCTGGCGCGACGTGGCGATGGCTGACCTCGCTGCGGGTGGGACGCGGTCCGGACGGACGCCCCGCCTGGGGTGCGCGGCCTGACGCGCCGGACGTGCCGCTGCGCCTGTTCTTCCGGGAGGATGCGGACGCCCTCGACGCCGCGGTCCGATCGGCCGACGGGCACGTGGGCGATCCCCGGGCTGGCACGCCGGTGCGCCTGGATCTGCACCACGGAGGCGACGACACGTCGGCGCTTGTCCTCACCTGGCACCACGCGCTGATGGACGCCCGGGGTGCAGAGCTGTTGATGGCGGCGATCGCGGAGGACCGGCTGGAGACGCTGGACGACGCGGTGTGGGTGCCCTCACCGCCGCCCCGGGACGAGGGGTGGCTCAAGCGCCTGCTCGCGGCCCGGTTGGCGCGCAACACGCTGCTCCTCCAGGGCCTCGGCGCCATCGTGTTTCCAGGAGCACGCCCGCGGGGGACGGCGCCCGTGCCGGGCTGGACCGTGCGGACCCTCGACGTGGCGGAGACGGCCCAGGCGGATGCGCGGGCGGTGGCGATGGGGGCGGGGCCGTTGCGCAGCCTGTGGCACCTGGTGGCGGCGTCGATCGGCGTGGACGCGTGGGCGCGGTCGCGGGGGATGGCGGGGCGGGATCTGCTGGTCCCTGTGCCCCAGGATCGTCGGCGCCGCGGCGCGAAGGGGCCGATCGTCGGCAACCGGATCACGACGTGGTTTTACCGGTTCCGCCGGGACCTGCTCACCGATCCTCCGGGGGCGGTGGCGGCGCTCGGCGAGCAGCTGCGGTCCCGGATGAAGGGCCGGTTTCCGGCGGCCTACGAGATCCTGCTCGACATGGTGCGCACGGCGCCGGGCTGGTTGATCCGGATGATGATCGGCGCGCCCACCCTCGGGCGCATCGCGAGC
>JAUHWK010000378.1 GCA_030424555.1 bacterium
CTGGCGGCGGAGAAGCTGCCGATCTTGAGCGGACGGTCGGCGTACTCGACGAGCGCGCGCTCCAGGGCGTCCAGGCACACCCGGCCGTCCTCGTCCTCGGGGATGGTGACGACGTCGGCGATGGACTCGCGCCAGGGCAGCTCGTTGCTGTGGTGCTCGTAGGGCCCGACGAACACGACGGGCCGGTCCTCGGCGGGGATGGCGTCGGACAGGCCGTACCGACGGTCGAGCCCGCGGGGGATGCGCAGCTCCAGGCAGTCGACGAGCTTGTCGATCGCCCCTGTGGCCCCAGACCCCGTGAACAACAGCACGTTGCGCTCATCGGCCCCGAGGGCGTCCTTGATGATCCGGCGGGCGTCCTCGCGAAAGCGGGTGGTCTGCAGGCCGGTGCCGCTGGTCTCCGTGTGGGTGTTGGCGTACAGCGGCATCACCTCGTGGCGCAGGAAGTCCTCGATGAAAGACAAGGATCGGCCGGAGGCGGTGTAGTCGGCGTAGGTGACGCGGCGCGGGCCGAACGGGCCCTCCAGCACCTGATCGTGGCCGATCACGGCGTCGCGGATCTGCTCGATGAGGCGGTCGGACGCGGGGGTCATGGGGTGGTCTCCGCGGGCGTGGCGGGGGCAGGGGGCTCCGGGGTGGGGGCAGGCCGTGGTGCGGGCGTGCGCTTTCGGGACTCGACCACCAGGTCCACGACGGTGTCGGGGAGGGTGGACTTGGCGACCGCCTTCTGCAGCCACAGCGGGATGGCGCCGCCGATGTCGGCGCATGCCCGATACCGGACGTCCACGCCGCCCGAGACCGGGGAGAACACCCACTCGCCCACGTTCTTGGGGGGCTCGATCGCGCCGTCGTTGCGGGCGAGCGCGCGGGTGCGGGCCTGGTCCCCCATCCCGGGCGGCCCCTTGCCCCAGCGGAAGCGGCGGGCGTCACCCTCGGCCAGGACGGTGCCCCGCAGGATCCAGTAGCGGTCGGCCACGAGCGTCCAGTCCGGGACGTCGAGGTACTGGTAGTAGTCGATCGTGCCGGGGGTGCGGCCGAGATCGAGGGCGTCGGCGAGGGGGGCGCTGGACCAGCGCAGCGCGCCCTCCACATCGGTGGCGACGTCGAGCATGGCGTCGGGCGATCCCTGGGTCGTGACGCGGCCCTCCAGGCAGTCGAGGTCGTCGAACCGACGGTGGCGGATGATCACCTCGCCCACGTCGCTCTTCTTGGTGGCGACCACCTCCCAGGCGTCGGACGCGTCCAGATCCGACCAGGTGGGCAGGCCCGCCCAGGCGGGCAGGGCGAGCAGGGTGGCGCCGAGGGCGCTGAGGGTTCGCAGGGTCATCCTGTCTCCGTCGCGAACGGTGTTCATGGCGTGGCGGCGCCTCGTCGTCCAGCGCGGGATAGACCCCGGCGCGCGCCGAGGACGCCTGCGTGACCCACCCCCCTGCGGGCCTGTTGGCTTGCACCCCGGACCCCGTTGTCCGGCCCGCTCCCCTCGGAGGGACCGCCCTGTCCGGGTGGGTCCCCGTCGTCGCACCGTTGGCGCCGTCGGAGTGGACGGCGCTCGGGCGCGGAGACGTGGTGGTGCGGGACCGGGTGCTCGATCCCGTCACCTGCCTGGCGTGGCATGACGCGCTGGTGGACTGGGCCCACGCGGGCCGGATGTCGCACGCGGCGGTCGGCCTGGGGCGGTCGCTGAGGCCCCAGCTTCGGGGCGACCACACCTGCTGGGTCGAACCCGACGATCTGCCGGGCGTCCACCCGTTCTTCGACGCGGTGCGGGAGGTCCTGCGGGAAGGGCTGCGGGTCGCGCTGGACGGCCAGGAGATCCAGGCGGCCTGCTACCCGGGCGATGGCGCGCGGTACGTGCGCCACGTGGATGCGCTCCGAGAGGACCCCGCCCGACGGTTCACGGCCTTGGTGTACCTCAACCCGGGATGGCGTCGGGCCGACGGCGGGACGCTGCAGGCCTGGACCCCCGAGGGGCTCCGGCGGATCGCGCCGCGGGCAGGACGGCTGGTGATCTTCCGCAGCGACGCCGTGCCCCACGCCGTGCTGCCGACCCATGCCCCGCGCTTTGCGCTGACGGCGTGGTTCCGGGGCCCCTGACTCAGTCCTCGGAGGGGTCCTTGGGGGGCGCCCAGCGCAGGTTGACCCGGAGCACGTCGGCAAACATCGGGGCCGGGTCGACCACCAGGGCGCGGAGTTGGTCCAGCGCGCAGGTGTCGACGGCCTTGTCGCCCGTGGACAACACGGCCTTGGCCTTCTTGACCGACCCGTCCAGGGACAGCTTGACGGAGGTGGACAGGATGCGGCCGGCGTCGTCGTGGCCGTCTCGGCAAGCCAGCAGCGGGTCCTTGAGCTCCCCGACCAGCGCCTCGAGCACGGTGGCCACGCGGTCGTCGCCCTGGCCCAGGGGCTCGGCCGACCACACCAGCCGATCGCCCTCGGGGACGGCGGGCGCGGGGGCCTCTGCCTGCGGGGCCTCCTCGGCCTGCGGGGTCGCTTCGTCCTCCGTCGTGGCGACCGGGGCCGCTTCGGGCGCATCAGCGGGGGTGTCCGAGGGCGGGTCGGACGCGAGCGCGAGGGTGGCGAGCAGCAGCAGGGTCATCGGGACTCCATTCGGCGGGAGGTATGCGATCGCTGGGGTCAACGCACCTGGGGCGCTGTGCCTTCCGTGAGGGGCCGTACGACCGGTGTGCAACCCCCCGGGATCGGGCGTCGGCAGCGCTTGACCAGGGTCTCGCGGGTGGGGACGGGTCGGGCGCGGTCCGGCGTGGTACGGCCCCGACCCCGCACCGTCCGGAGGTCGACATGAGCGTGCGCACCGAGACCGACAGCCTTGGACCCGTCGAGGTTCCCGCCGATCGCTACTGGGGTGCCCAGACCCAGCGCAGCCGCGAGAACTTCCCGATCGGGGGCGAGCGCATGCCGCCGGAGATCGTGCGCGCGTTCGGCATCCTCAAGAAGGCGGCGGCGATCACCAACCACGAGCTGGGCTTGCTCCCCGAGGTCCGCAAGGCGTTGATCGTGTCGGCGGCCGACGAGGTCATCGCCGGATCGCTGGCCGACCACTTCCCACTGGTCGTGTGGCAGACGGGGTCGGGCACGCAGTCCAACATGAACGTCAACGAGGTGATCTCCAACCGCGCCATCGAGCTGGCCGGCGGGACGATGGGCTCCAAGGATCCGATCCACCCCAACGACGACGTCAACAAGTCCCAGTCGAGCAACGACACCTTCCCCACCGCGATGCACATCGCAGCGGTCGAGACCGTCACCGGGGTGCTGCTGCCGGGGGCCCGCCACCTGCGCGACGTGCTCGCCGCCAAGGTCGAGGCGTTCGAGGGTGTGGTCAAGATCGGCCGGACCCACCTGCAGGACGCCACCCCGATCACCCTGTCGCAGGAAGTGTCGGGGTGGGTCGCCCAGCTGGACCACGCGATCGCTGCGGTCGAGGCCACCATGCCGTCGCTGTACGAGCTGGCGCTGGGCGGCACGGCGGTCGGCACCGGGCTCAACACACACCCCGACTACGCGCGCCGGGTGGCGGAGGTCATCGCCGAGCTGTCGGGCCACCCGTTCCGGACCGGCGCCAACAAGTTCGCGCTGCTCGCCGCCCACGATGCGTTCTGCGGCGTGCACGGGGCGGTCACCCAGCTGGCGGCGGCGGCGATGAAGATCGCCAACGACGTGCGCTGGCTGGCGAGCGGTCCGCGGTGCGGCCTGGGAGAGCTGTCGATCCCCGCCAACGAGCCCGGGTCGAGCATCATGCCCGGCAAGGTCAACCCCACCCAGAGCGAGGCGCTCACGATGGTGGTCGCGCGGGTCATGGGCAACCACACGACGATCACGTTCGCGGCCTCGCAGGGCAACTTCGAGCTCAACGTGTTCAAGCCCGTGATCGCCGATGCCTTCCTGCAGAGCTGTCGGATCCTGGGAGACGGGTGCCGCAGCTTCGCGGACCGCTGTGCGGTCGGGATCGAGCCCAACACGGACCGGATCGAGCAGCTCCTGCACGAGAGCCTGATGCTGGTCACCGCACTCAACCCCCACATCGGCTACGACGCGGCAGCAGCCATCGCGAAGCACGCCCACAAGACGGGCGGCACGCTCAAGGGGGCCGCCATCGAGCTCGGGCACCTCACCGCAGCGCAGTTCGACGCCTGGGTCCGCCCCGGGGACATGGTGGGCCCGATGAAGGCGGACGGGTGAAGCCCGCGATCCTGTCGACGCTGGGGTGCCTGTGGCTGGGCGCGGCCCACGCCCAGGAGGCCGA
>JAUHWK010000379.1 GCA_030424555.1 bacterium
TCTTCGGCACCACGCTGTCGGGACAGAAGGAGCAGGAGCCTCGGTGGAAGCGCTGTGTGCGGCGCACCGACGGCGCCCTCGGCGACCTGCTCGGGCAGGCCTTCGTGGACCAGGCGTTTGCGGGCGACAGCAAGGCCAAGGCCCTGCAGATGATCAAGGACATCGAGACGGCGTTTGAGAACGCGCTCCCTTCGCTGTCCTGGATGGACGACGAGACCCGCGGCCACGCGCTCGACAAGCTCCACGCGATCACCAACAAGATTGGCTACCCGGATGCCTGGGAGTCCTACGAGGGCCTGGCGATCGGCGACGATGCCTACGCCAACGCGCTCGCCACCGCCCGGTGGGAGCACGCCGATCAGCTCGCCGAGGTCGGCCAGCCCGTCGACAAGGCCAAGTGGTTCATGTCGCCGCCCACCGTCAACGCCTACTACAACCCGCTGGTCAACGAGATCGTGTTCCCGGCCGGCATCATGCAGCCGCCGTTCTTCGACGCCGCGTTCCCCACCGCGATGAACTACGGCGCGATGGGCATGGTGATGGGCCACGAGGTCACCCACGGCTTCGACGACTCGGGCCGCAAGTTCGACCCCAACGGCAAGCTGAGCGAGTGGTGGTCGGCCGAGGTGAGCGAGAAGTTCGAGGCCGAGGCGCAGTGCGTGTCCGACACCTACGCCGCGATCGAGGTCCAGCCGGGCGTGTTCCTCAACGGCGAGCTCACCCTGGGCGAGAACATCGCGGACTTCGGCGGCATCAAGCTGGCGTTCGATGCCTACAAGCTGTGGGAGGCGCGCAACGGTGCGCCCGGCCGTGGGCTCGCGGGCCTCACGCCGGAGCAGCTCCTGTTCGTCGGCTACGCCCAGAGCTGGTGCTCCGAGGCCACGCCCGAGGTCGAGACCCTGCGCGCCAAGAGCGATCCCCACAGCCCGCCGCGCAGTCGGGTCAACGTCCCGCTGTCGCACCTGCCCGCGTTCTGGGAGGCGTTCTCCTGCGAGGACGGTGACGGGATGCGCGTGGCCGACGACAAGGTCTGCGCCGTCTGGTGAGGCACGCGTGGGCCCCCTGCCGCGAGGGCGGGGGGCTCGCCCGCGCTACGCCGTGTGGCGCACCATGGGGATCGCCTCGATCAAGGTGCGGGTGTAGGCCTCGCGGGGCGACCGGTACAGCGTGTCGGCGTCGCCGCGCTCGACGATGCGTCCGGCCTGCATCACGCACACCTCGTCGGCCATGAACTTCACGACGCTGAGGTCGTGGCTGATGAACAGGTAGGTCAGGCCGCGGTCCTGCTGGAGACGCCGCAGCAGGTTGAGGACCTGGGCCTGCACGCTGACGTCGAGGGCGCTCACGCTCTCATCGAGGATCAGGACGGACGGCTCGACCGCCAGGGCGCGGGCGATGCCGATGCGCTGACGCTGCCCTCCGCTGAACTCGTGGGGGTGCCGGTCGAGGGCGGAGGCATCCAGGTCCACCTCTTCCAGCAGCGCGGCGGCACGGGCACGGGGGGCTGTGCGGCCTTGGGCGAGGCCGTGGACGTGCATGGGCTCGGTGAGGATCGACGCGACGGTCATCCGGGGGTCGAGGCTCGCGTAGGGATCCTGGAACACGATCTGGAGGGCGCGTCGGAGGGCGCGGACCTGGGGATCCCGGGGTCCGCGTGAGAGGACGGCGAGGTCCTGTCCGTCGTAGCGGACCGTGCCGCCGGTGGGCTCGACCAAGCGCAGGATCGCCCGCCCGGTGGTCGTCTTGCCGCAGCCGGACTCGCCGACGAGCCCGACGGTTCGGCCCCGGGGCAAGGTGAACGAGACGCCGTCGACCGCCGTGAACCGTCGCGTGACCCGTCCCAGCAGATCGCGCTCGGTGGGGAACGAGACCGAGAGGGTGTCCACCTCCAACAGCGGCTCGCCCATACCCGGCCCCGAGGGCGCCACCCATGGCGCGGTCAAGGCAGCCCGACGGGCCTCGTCCATCGGGCGCTCTCGGACCGCCGGGGCGCCGTCGTCTCCCTCGACCACCTCGAGGAAGTCGGACACCGTGGGGAGCGTGGTGTAGGGCGTGTCGAGGGTGGGTCGGCACGCGAGCAGGCCCTTGGTGTAGGGGTGGCGGGGGGCTGCGAACACGTCGGCGACCTCGCCGTGCTCGACGAGCTTGCCTTGCCACATCACGGCGACCCGATCGGCGATCTCTGCGACCACCCCGAGATCGTGGGTGATGAACAGGATCGAGGTGCCCCGGCGGTCGCGCAGGTCGCGGAGCAGGTCGAGGATCTGCTTTTGGATGGTGACGTCGAGGGCGGTGGTGGGCTCGTCCGCGATCAGCAGGGCGGGATCGCACGACAGCGCCATCGCGATCATCACCCGCTGCTTCTGTCCGCCGCTCATCTCGTGGGGGAACTTGTCGACGCTGTGCTCGGGGTCAGGGATCCCGACCTCGTCGAACAAGGCGATGGTGCGGGTTCGTGCCTCGGCGGCGTCCAGACCCTGGTGCGCCCGGAGGGCCTCGGCGACCTGGGCACCCACCCGGAACACCGGGTTGAGCGACGTCATCGGCTCCTGGAACACCATGCTCAGCTGGGCGCCCCGCAGGCCGGTCATCGCCTTGGCCGACAGGGTGAGCAGGTCCTTGCCCATGAACACGATCCGTCCCTGGGGATGACGGGTGGTGGCCGAGGGGAGCAGGCGGAGGATCGACAGGCTGGTGACGGACTTGCCGGATCCAGACTCGCCGACGAGGCCGAGGATCTCGCCGGGGGCGACCGACAGCGAGACGTCGTCGACCGCGCGCACCACCCGGTCCTCGGTCTCGAACCAGGTGTGCAGGCCCTCCAGCGTCAGCAGGGGATCGACGGCGTCCATTCAGCCTCCCCAGCCGACAGGCTGGACGATGGTCTCCCCGTCGGGGAGATCGTGGGCGGGAAAGTCGGCCCGGCGCAGCAAGGAGACCACGCAGCTGCGGACGTCCTCGGGCCAGCCTGGATCGTCCACCACCCGGGCCGCACTTACCACCCCATCGCACCCCACGGTGAGCTCGACCATCAGGGTGCCTGCGGGCGGGGACGTGGTGACACAGCTCGCGGTGTGGGCCATCACCGCGGAGAGGGCGCGGCGGGCGTCGGACTGCGACAACCCAGCGCTGGCCACCGCGCCCTGATCGCCGAGGTCTGCGCCGTCGGGTGCGGCCAGGCAGGGCTCGGGACGGGGTGGGGCAGGCCAGTCCGCGTGGGAGGGCAGGCCAGGGTCGGGAGACGGGGACCCGCTCTTTGCGGCGCGCTTCCCGGCGCGGCGTGGCGCGTCCCCACGCGCCTGGGATCGCGCGGGGGCCGACGCGGTGCCGGCTCCCGGGATGGTGAGGACATCGCCCGGGTGGATCAGGTTGCCCTCGATCCCGTTGGCGGCGCGCAGGTCGGCGACCGTCACCCCGTGGCGGGTGGCGATGCCTCCGAGCGACTCCCCGCGCTGCACAGTCCAGGTTCGGGACGGCGCGGGCTGGGTCGTACACGCGCCGAGGACCATCAGGCCGAGGGCGACGACCGCGAGGCCCGCGATCGGCCGCATCAGCCCCGCACCGCCTGGAGGGTCTGGACGAGGGCGGGGGCGAGGGTGTCCCACCCCGGGCCGTCGGGCGTGCGGGTCACGGTGACGAAGTCGTTCGTCGCGAACACCGTGCGCACCCCACCGACCGCGAACAGGGCGCCGATCCACGCGGGGTGACCCTCCGGCCCGTTGGCGACGATCGAGCCGTCCTCGACGAGCACCCGGTCTGCCACAAGCTTGCGGGCATCGGGGTTGGGGGTGGTGAGCACCTGGATCGCGAGTGGGATCCGCGGGGGCTCGGGCTCGGGGGCCGCGGGCGCTACCGCCTCTGGCGCTGGGGCCGGCGTGGAGGCTTCCTCGGCGGGCGCCTGCGGGGGCACCACCCGCTGCAGGACGCGGCGCCCTGCGCGCCAGGCGGTCCGGGTCCACCGGAAGGGGGCCTTGATCACGGGTTGCAGTCGCACGGTCGCTCCACGCCAGCCACGCGCCTAACGCAGCGCCCACCAGGGCGCGTGAAGACGGGGCGGACCCACCGAAGCGTCCTTGGAAGACCGGCACGCCGCACCCGCGGCCCAGCCGTTGTTCGTCGCCCATCCCCAGGCTTGGACCCCGCCGGTTGCCCCGCGTCGCGCGCAGGCCCCCGCATGGTCGTTCCTGGGTTCTCACCAGGAACGAGGCTTGGCGCGACGCATTCGGTTTGGGTTCATGGCACGGACCGGGTTGGCGCT